>CAYXZE010000026.1:0-16151 GCA_964469395.1 uncultured Luteolibacter sp. | reverse complement strand
GAACAGTGTTTATTCGCAGGATCTCTGAGGGTGATATCCGCAGGGCGGGACTTGGGGAGGATTCCTGTAAATCCTTGATTTAACAAGGATTTTTCCGGTTTGGGGGCGTCTGTCCAGTTGTTGGTGGCGGGTGGTTTGCTGGGGATAGCTTCCGTCCGGATACGCGCTGAGTCTGAAGGTTTTGGACTGCGGGCAGCCTGCCGGCCGGGATTCGCAGCAGGCTGCGAATCTGAAAGCGGCAGCAGGCTGCCCGCAGTCCAAGGTTTCTTTCTGTCCAAGGCTTTTGCGTTGGCTCATGGGCTTTTCCTGTGTGTCGGGACCGGGCTTGGAGACCGGGGAGGCGGGCGGCGGGGCGGGAGGGGAAAATTCGTTCGGCTTTTGAGATTTTCCCTATTGCCAAACCCGCGAGAGCGGGTTTAGTCTCCGCCCGCCGCAGGCAGAAAAGCCTCATAGTGTAATGGTAACACCGCAGATTTTGATTCTGTTATTCTAGGTTCGAGCCCTAGTGAGGCTACATAACTCGCTTTTTATCAATTGGATCCGGGATTTTTTCCGGGTCCTTTTTTTGTCCGCCCGGAGGATGGGGAAAGAAGGATGGGGAGAGAATGGGATGAGCTTCGCGCAACTGCTTTCGTCGCGCATCGGCAAGGGACGAGACGTCCCTTCTCCTTATTTTTCCCGCTCTCTCGGGAAGGCGGTTCTTGCGCTGGGGCGGGCAAGTTTGTTTAGCTTGCGGCCATGAAGCCGTTGGTGGCAAGTGACTGGTCCCGGTTGATCCGACCGGGGAGCCGGGTGTTTCTTGGCGGGGGGGCTTCGGTGCCGTTCGCGCTGGTGGGTTCGATGCTGGAGGCTGCGGATCATTTCAAGGATGTGGAGTTGGTGCATCTCCACGGGCTCGGTGAGACGCCGTGGATCGATCCGCGCTACGAGCAGGTGCTGCGGACGAATTCGTTTTTTCTAACTCCCTCGTTGCGCGAGGCGGTGGAGCGCGGGCAGGCGGATTACACGCCGTGTCCGTTGTCCGAGGTGGCGTCTCTTTTCAGGAACGGTCCGCTGCCGCTGGATGTGGCGTTGATCCAGGTGAGTCCGCCGGATGCGGGGGGCTGGTGCTCGCTGGGGGTGAGCGTGGATGTGGTGAAACCGGCGGTGCGGTGCGCGCGGTTGGTGATCGCCCAAGTGAATCCGCGGATGCCGCGGACTTGTGGGGATACGTTGATTTCCACGAGCAGGATTCATTATTTCATCGAGCACGCTGCGGAGCTGCCGGAAATCACGCCGGCGGTTCTCAATGACCGCCACGCGCGGATCGGCCGTCACGCGGCGCAGCTCATCGAGGACGGCTCGACGATCCAGTCCGGACTCGGTCACAGCCCGGAGGCGGTGGTTCGGGCTTTGCGGAAGCACCGGCATCTGGGCATCCACACGGGGATGCTCAATGACGCGCTGATGGATCTGGTGTTGTGTGGGGTGGTCGATCACTCGATGAAGAGTTACCGCCCGGGGAAAATCATTGCCAGCCATGTGTTGGGCAGCCGGAAGCTTTATGAATTCGCCCGTGAGAATCCGGACATCGAGCTGCACCCGAGCGACTGGGCGAATCATCCGCAGCGGATCTCGCGCAACGACCGGATGGTGTCGATCAATGGGGCGCGGGAAATCGACCTGACCGGGCAGGTGGTGCGGGATTCCAGCGGGCACCGGTTTTACGGGGGCATCGGGGCGTTGCAGGATTTCATCCGGGGGGCGGGGCGCAGCAGGCAGGGCTGCCCGATCATCGCGCTGACTTCCACGCGGGATGAGGATGGGAGTTCGCGGATCGTCGCGGGGCTGGAGTCCGGCAGCGGTGTCTGCACCGGGCGCGGGGATGTGCATCATGTGGTGACGGAATACGGGGTGGCGAGTCTGCATGGCCGCAGCATCCGGGACCGGGTGGCGAGGCTGGTGGAAATCGCGCACCCGGATCATCGGGAAACGTTGCTGGCGGGGGCGCACGAACGCGGGTGGCTGCCCAGGTTTTTCACGATGCCCGGCTCGGGGCGGGCGGTGGAGGACATTGATTCGGCATGGGTGGTTTTCCAAGATACCCGGCTGTTCATGAGGCCGCTGCACCCGAGCGACATGCGGACTTTGCAGGAGTTTTTCTACTCGCATGATGAGGCGACGGTCCGTCTCCGCTACGGTTATCTGCGGGATCAAATGAGCGGGGAATCCGCCTTCAAGCTCGCGGCGGTGGATCAGGCGCGGGATCTCGCGCTGGGGATGTTCGCGGATCATCGCGGCCAGCAGGAGCTGCGGGCGGTCGGGCGTTACTATCTGACGGATGACGGGAAATCGGCGGAAGTCGCGTTCGTGGTCCACGAGTCGAACCGCCACGCGGGGGTGGCCGGGTTTTTGTTAGGCGAGCTGGCGGCGGTGGCGGGGCGGCGGGGCGTGACGGAGCTGTGGGCGAGCGTGATGCCGGATAATCGGGCGATGGCGGGCTTGTTCCTGGCGGCCGGTGCGGTGGAATCCGAGTCAGAGAGCGGGGAGGAGCGGGATTTCAGGATGTCCGTCGCACGCATTCTGAAGGGGCGGGAGGCATTTATGAAACGCAAACAGATCAGCAGGATTGAACGATGAGTGAGACGAACAAGCGGGTGGGGGTGCATTACGGCCCGGGTTACGAGCGTCACGATACGGGGGCTGGGCATCCGGAGTCGGCGCGGCGTTATCAAATGCTATCCGAGGCGCTGGTGGAATTGCCCGCGGAATTCGTGAGGCTGGAGGGGCGGCGGGCCTTGGTTTCCGAAGTCTTGCTGGCTCACGATTACAATTATCACGATCTGGTTTATCGGGACACGGAGACGTTTGCCGACCGGCTGCGCACCGGGGATACGGCGATTTGCGAGGAGAGTTATGATGTGGCGCTGGAGGCGACCGGCGCGGTGTTGGCGGCGGGGGATGCGGTGGCGCGTGGAGAGGTTTCCGCGGCATTCTGCGCGGTGCGGCCGCCCGGGCACCATGCTACGGCCACGCGGGGGATGGGGTTTTGTGTTTTCAATCATGTGGCGATCGCGGCGCGGTATCTTCAGAGGCGACATGGGTTTGGGAAAATCGCGATCATTGATTGGGACGTTCACCACGGCAATGGGACCGAGGCGATTTTTCTTGAGGATCCCACGGTGCTCTACATTTCCCTGCACGAGGAGGGGGTGTATCCTTACACCGGTGACGCTGCGGAACGCGGACGGGGCGAGGGGGCCGGGTTTACTTTGAATCTGCCGCTGCCTGCGAATTCGGACGGGAGTCTGGCGCTGCGCGAGTGGGGCTCGAAGCTGGAGCCGGCCATCGATGCCTTCCGGCCGGATTTCATGTTGATTTCCGCAGGCTTTGACGCGCGGGTCGATGATCCGTTGGGCGGGCTGCGCTGGACGGATGAGACGTTCGCGGAAATGACCCGGCGCTGCGGGGTGCTTGCGGGGAGATGGTGCGGAGGGCGGATCGTGTCCTCGCTGGAAGGAGGCTACGATCCGCCCGGATTGGCGTCTGCGGCGGTGGCCCATGTCAGGGCGCTGGCCGGTTAGAGATGGCGGCCGATGCGGTAGAACATCTTCGGCGGAATGGGGGTGGTCGCCGGGTCGGCGATGTCTTGGAATTCAAGCAGGCCGGGAGCGGCGAGCTGGGTTTCGGAAACGACCTCCCAGTTTGCCAGATCCGTGGAGCGTTCCAGGACGTAGGTGCCGGCGGTGGCGGTGGTCATGCTGATGACCATGTTGCCGGGAGTGCCCGACAGTGCCGGGGCGGCGGCAATGGAGGTTTCCTGTGGGGCGATGGGCGGGATGATCGGCAGGGGGGCTTCCAGCGTCACGGTGATTTCATCCGAGAGCTCGCTTTCAAGGCCGGTGCTGCCAATGGTGCTGACGGCGAAGTAGTAGGCCTTGCCGGTTTCCAGACCGCTTACCGCGAAGGTGGTGCCGGTGCCGGCATCGTAGGATTGGGTGAATTGGTTTTGCTCGGTTCCGACATGGACGCGGTAGCCCTGGATTCCGGATTCGGCAACGGCGTTCCAGCCGAGATTGACGGTGTCCGCCTTGGCACTGCCCGCAGCGAAGAGTGTGATGATGGCTCCGAGGCAACCGAGGATGCGGTTGGTGGTGGAGGGGGTCTTCGAGGATTGGCGGGGGGCGGTGGCTGGGATCATATTTTGTAGGGGGGCTTGCGGGAGGGGTTGCCGTGGGGCGCTCCGTTCCGTGATGCCGGGAGAATCGCAACCGCTGTGCCATGAAGTTGGTGTTTGTTGTGACTTGTTTTCTGTAAGTGAGTTGTGAATTCGTTAAGGGTCGAATGGTGCGGTTCAGCCTCCGGATTCCTGCAAGGGTTGCGAGGACCTTCCTGCAAATGCTTCAGTGGAATCCGTGCCCTGGGGATTTATCTGTATTTCCAGCGGCAGGTCATTTCGCCTGCTCGATCCACTTCGCTAGACGCTGCTGGAGGGCCATGAGATCCGGGCGGTATTTCACCAGCGCGGGGTCGGCGATCCAGGCATCGACCTGATTTTTCGCGGCCTGATCACCGGTTTTGATTTGCTCGAAGTTGTAGGGCGCGGGTGTCCGTCCGTAGAGGCGGAAGCCGGTGGTGGCACTGCGCAGCGGGAAAGTTTTCAAGAAGGCGGCGGCTTCCTCCTGTGATCGATTGGGATCGCGGAGGTAGTCATCCACGGTGGCGAGCTGACGGGGATTTTCGGGATTGGCCCGGGCCATCAGGTTGGCGCGGGTCAAGCCATCCACCGCGGAATTTGAATTGAGGATTTCCAGCATGGCTTCCGGGTGCTCGGCGGCGAATTCGTCCATGGCCATGGACTTCAAGGAGTGGTTTCCCTGCCAGTTTGCCAACTGGCGGGCGGCGTCCGGCGTGCCGATCAGACGGGCCAGATCGAATGCTTCGGCGAATCCGCGCGAGCCTTGCCATTCCGGATGGTCGAGCATTTGTTCGAAGCGGGAGAGCAATTCCTTGTCATCGGCTCTGCCCGGGCCCGGTCTGGTGAGTGAGCGAAGCGCGGTGGCGAATTCGTCGGGTGACGTGGTTTTATCCAGCAGCGCACTGGCGGTGGCTGCGGCCATTTCGGGATCCGAGGTGGCCAGGATGTCTAGCAGGAAAACCCGCAGCGTCGGCCAACCGGCAAGCTGGCCGTGATTGCCGACTTTGAAATCGAGGCCGGTGGGCGCATCGTCTCCGGTTTTCAGCAGATGTTTGATGGCATCGGCACGCAGATGAAGATCCAGAGTCGTCCAGGCAAGGCGGGTGGCTAACAGACGCTCCCGGATTTCTTCGGCGGATGGCGGCGGCACGGAGCGAAGCCACTGCATGAGTCCGGCCCAGTCATCGAGAATCCGGCGACGGGCCGCAGCGGTGGTGACAGCGTGCTCATCCGAAGGATCATCAGGCCGGGTGGGCCGGGAACGGGCGGAGAGAGGGGCCTCTGCTTTGGAAATGGAGGGAGGAGCTTCATTCTGAAGAATCCATAACGCCGCGATCACGGCACCTAACAAAACCGCGCCCCCCGTGGCTTTGCGGGCCAATGTCATGGGGCGGTGATGGCCGTAGTATCGTCCACGGAGATTTCCAACAGGATGGACTTGAGGGTGGCGATGTCGCCGACCAGGCGATCCTGCACATGGAGCGTCCAGGTGCCGTTAGGATCGATGTCGGTGAAGGCCTCGCTGTAGTCCTTGTTCTTGATGTTCAGGTTTTTCTTTCCGGCGCCTTGTTCGTTATGAACGAGAGCCTGCACGCCACCGGGCCCCTCAAGCATGACCTGAAGGTCGCCCCGGTGCCGGGTTTTGATGTTCAGGGAAAGCTTTACGGATTTCACGGAGGAGTCCGCCTTGAAGCCTTTTACCCCGATGCGGAAACTCGTCCAGGCGTGCCGCCCGTCCGGGATTTTCCGGGTCTGGTTGTAAGGGAAAAAGGTGGAGAAGGAGCTTACGTTTCCGACATGGACCGGTTTTTCGATTTCGGGCTTGATGACGGGTGTTACCGCGCGGGTCAGCGCATTGATATCGGAGGAAAACGCATAAACGATGGACTCCGAAGGCAGTCCGCCAACCAGCACGCCGGCGGCGCTCCATGTGTTATTGCGGTTTTTCGTCCAGATCGGGCCGCCGCTGTTGCCGTGACCGGTGGACACCAAGGTGGTCGTCAACGCCCTGCCGGAATAAGGCTGGTAGGGAGTGAGAACCGGTCCGGTTTTGTGCAGGAAATAGCCGTCGATGCTCTCGTCGATGTAAAGATTGTCCGCGGGATAACCGGTAATCAGGGTTTTGCGTTTTTCCCGAAGGTCTTTCACGCCTTTCAGATTGAGGGTGGCGGGTGAGCCCTTGATGAGTTTTTCAAAGGCGAAACCGAGGATGACATCCCGGCTGAATCCTTGTGTTTCGGATTCGACCCGATCCGCGTAATCCGCCCAACGGTAATAGCCGCGGCTTTGGATGGCGGTCGTTTCGTTCAGTTCCTCTGAATTTGCCGCGGGATACCAGGCGGGAGGAGCCATCCAGTGCCCCTCATCAAAAACGACGTGGGCGGCCGAGAAAAAGGTGCGCTTGTTCCATGCACAGAAGCCACTTCCCCGGAGCTGCTCGGTAAGGATCGCGCCATTGAATCGAAAGGGTTCATCGCCGATCCGGCTGGGATTGACGGGGACCGGGGTGGCGGTTTTCGGCTTGGCAGCCGCCGCCAAGGGGGCGGCGAGCAGCATCATCCCGATGGCCGGAAGGGTAGGGAATTTCATGGGCGTAAGTTACAGAAGACTAAAAGTTCAATATTGGCTTGGTGAAAGGGTGTCAAGCCCGCCAGCGGCGCGCGCAGCCAGCAGAGTCCGGCGGATGAATCGGGAATCGCCCGAAAAACGACCCGTGCGGATTTTGGTTGTTTTTGAGCCGGTTGTTGCATGAAAGAATGATTGCCCGGTCTTTGTATCGGAGGCTTCACCCTATTTAACCCATCCTTTCACATCCATCATCGGCCATGCGCTCCATCATCGCGTTTCTCATTCTCGGCTCCTTCCCGCTTTTTGCCCGTGAGGCTCCCATCCGCGCGCTGCTGGTTTGTGGCGGTTGCTGTCATGATTACGCCAAACAGTCGGTCATTCTCCGCGACGGCATCCAGGCCCGGGCGAACGTGCAGGTGGACGTGATTCGCAGCGGGGACAACGGGACCGGACCGTGGTTCCCGATGTATGAGTCTGCGGATTGGGCGAAGGGTTACGACGTTATCATTCACGACGAATGCGCGGCGGACACCAAGGATATGATTTATGTGCAGAACATCGTCGGCGCACACAAGAACGGCGTGCCCGCGGTGAACCTGCACTGCGCGATGCACAGCTACCGGACCGGGACGGAGATTTGGTTCGAGTTTCTCGGGCTTCAGTCGAGCGGCCATGGCCCCCAACTTCCGATCGACATCGATTTCACCGTGGCGGACCACCCGATCACCAAGGGCATGGCTAACTGGACCACCATCAATGAGGAGCTTTATAACAACCTCAAGGTGTTCCCGACCGCCAAGCCGATCGCCATGGGGACCCAGGGGAAGGACGCCGCCGTGGTGGCGTGGACCAACGATTATCACGGCACCCGCTCTTTCAACACCACGCTCGGTCACAATAACGGAACGGTCGCGGACGGCCGCTATCTGGATCTGGTCGTGCGCGGCTTGCTGTGGAGTTGTGATAAATTGAACTCCGCTTACCTCGAACCTTATGCGGGACCGAAAGGGCACTTCGAGGTGATCCATGCGAAAAAGAAATCGCTCGCGCCCGCAGCCGCTGCCGCCGCGAATGCCACCAGCGTCACCGTCACCGCTTCCAGCGAGCAGCAGGAAAATGAAATCTGGAAGGCCGTGGATGGTTCGCCGGACACCCGGTGGTGCGCGGCGAATGGTTCCTATCCCCAATGGTATCAGGTGGAGTTTGATAAGTCCCGCCCGCTGACGGGACTCAAAGTCGATTGGGAATTTCCCGATAAGATCTATCAATACAAGATCGAGGGATCCGGTGATGGCAAGACGTGGAAGGTTCTATCCGATGCAAGCGCGAACCAGACCGCCGGTGCCGGTGCGGTTGAATTCGCCAAAAGCGAAGTGAAATTCGTCAGAATCACCTGCCTTGGAAGCACTGGCGGCAGTTGGGCGAGCATCCGGCAGATCACGGCGCTGGGGGATGGGGTCGGTCCGTTGTCCGCCGGTCGCGCGGAAACGAAGGCCGTTACAACGGGAAGTTCCTATCAAAAATCAGGCAACGTCCGCCCGCGGATTTCCGAAATCACACCGGAGCAGGAGGCCCGGATCCTCAACGACGTGAAGGTTGCGGATGGCTTCGATGTCAGTCTTTTTTCCACACCCTCCGCGGCGAACTATCCGGTTTATGTGGCCGCCGCTCCTAACGGGGATCTCTACGTGGCCTCGGACGGAAATGGCTCGCTGGGCATCGAGCCGGACCGGGGGCGCATCGTCCGGCTGCGGGATACCGATCAGGACGGCCGCGCGGACGAAGTTACCGAGTTTGTCAAAAACGTCGATTCGCCGCGCGGCATGGTCTGGGACAATGACCGCCTTTACGTCATCCATCCGCCGGATGTGAGCTGCTACATCGATCACGATGGCGATGGCCGGGCCGACGAGGAAAAGACTTTGATCAAGGGCATCGCCTTCGGTCTCGAAGGCCGCCCCGCCGACCACACCACCAACGGCCTGAGCCTCGGGATCGACGGCTGGCTTTACATCGCCGGCGGTGATTTCGGCTTCATGGATGCCGTCGGCAGCGATGGCAGGCACTTGCAGCACCGCGCCGGCGGGGTGATCCGTTTCCGGCCCGATGGCTCGGGGCTGGAAATTTTCAGCACCGGCACCCGCAACATTCTCGGCACTCCGATCAGCCCCTTGCTCGATCTTTTCGCGCGGGACAATACCAACGACGGCGGAGGCTGGAACGTGCGTTTCCACCATTTCACCGGCCTCGAAGATCACGGTTATCCCCGGATGTATATCAACTTCGGCGATGAAATCGTCCAGCCCCTGGCCGACTACGGCGGTGGTTCCGGCTGCGGCTCGGTTTATCTATCGGAACCCGGCATTCCGGAAAAATGGAACAACGCGCCACTCACCTGCGATTGGGGAACGAACGCTCTCTGGCATCACACGGTCGAGCCGCAGGGTGCGACGTTCAAGGAAGCCGCCAAACCGCAACCGCTGGTCAAGATGACCCGGCCGACCGATGCCGACGTGGACGGCATGAGCCGGATCTATCAGGCGAGCTGGAAGGGCGCGTCCTATAACTGGGCGGGGCCGGATGTCGGCTACATCGTGCGGGTTTCGCCCAAGGGCTATACGCCCGAGCCGCTGCCGGATTTCAACAAGGCCGGGGACGCGGAACTGGTCCGCCTGCTGGAATCCCCCAGCCAGGTGCGGACGCTGGAAGCCCAGCGCGCGCTGCTGCGCCGCCCTGAAACGAATGGCATGAGGGATGCGCTGCTCGCCCTGGCGGGAAATACGAACAAGCCGCTGCCGGCCCGCGTCGCCGCGCTTTACGCGCTGACCCAGCGCGCGGTCAAAGCGGATGCCGCCGCGCCAGTCATCAAGGCGGTCGCGCCGCTCGCCGCGGATCCGGCGTTGCAACGCTTCGTGCTGCACGCCCTGGGTGACGCCGGACTCGACAAGTTGGCCGAAGGCAAATCCACCGCGCCTGCCGCCCTCTACGCCAGCGGTTTGCAAAGCAGCGAGCCGCGGACCCGGCTGGAAGCCATCATCGGAGCCACCCGCCAGAACCTGCGCCCGCTCGCCCCGCAGATCGCGACCCAGCTCGGGGATGCCGATCCGATCGTGGCCCACACCGCCTTCCGCGCGCTGGCGATGCTGAACGCCGCCGATGCCTGTTTCGCGGTCATCGATCACACCGCGTCCTCGCCCGCCCAACGCACCGGAGCCCTGCGCGCGCTGATGCGGATGCACCAGCCGGAAGTGGTGAAGGGCCTGATTGCCCGTTTGGAAAAAGCGTCGGCACCCGCCGCCCGGTTTGAAATCCTCGCCGCGCTTTGCCGCCTGCATTTCCGCGAGGGCGAGTGGAAAGGGGACTCATGGGGCACCCGCCCGGATACCCGCGGACCTTACTATCAGCCGGAAGCCTGGAGCGAGACGCCGGTGATCGCCGCCTTGCTCAAGACCGAGTTGCAGAACATTCCGCCAGCCGAAGCGCCGGCATTCATCAGTGAATTGCGCCGCAACCGCATCGAGTTCAGTGAAACGCTCAAGCACCTCATCGCGATGGCCGGGAAAACTCCATCGCTGCTGCCGGATCTCGTGACTCAACTCGCCTCTGCGGAGACGATTCCGGATGGCGGGATTTCCTGCCTGATCGCCGCGACACAAGGAGATTTTCCCGCCCAAACCATCGCCAATGCCGTCGCCACCCTGGCGAAGACCGACTCCAGGGAAGGCTGCCTAGCCTCTCTAACCGCCATCGCCAGACTCTCCGGGATGAAGGATGCGGACAAACCGCGGGACCTTGCGAAAACCGCGTTTCTCACCGCCCCCAAGCTCGAAAACCATCACCAGTTGCTGGAGGAGCGGGCCGCGAAAATGGATGGCGCGGTTTCCCAATGGGCGGATGCCGGTTTGCTGGCTCTCAGCATCCGCAAGAGCGGCAGCCCGGAATCTATCGAGCTTTCCGGCAAGGCGATCGACCATGGCTGGGGAAATGCGAAACGCCGCGTCCAGATTTTAAAAGCCATCCAGGACACTGGTTTTCATGGCCGCGACGAGCAAGTCCGCGCCGCGATGAAAGACGGGGACCCAAGCGTCGTCGCCGCCGCCACCGCCGCCGCCAGGAGCCTCAAGTTGGAAAATCCGGCGGAGGACAAGACTCCGCTGGTCAGCACGCTCAAGCCCGAGGAAGTCATCGCCGCGGTTCTGAAAACCAAAGGCGACGTCGCTCTCGGCGAGCAAATGTTCACTCGCCAGAGTTGCGTCACTTGTCACGCCACGAGCGTCGATCAGGTGCAGAAAGGACCTTACCTCGGCAACATCGCCAAGACCTTCAACCGCGCCGATCTGGCGGTAAGCATTCTCGATCCCGGAAAAACCGTCGCCCAGGGTTTCGCCACCGAGATGTTCACCCTCAAGGACGGCAGCGGCCAAATGGGCTTCGTCACCTTTGAAAGCGCCGATCAGGTGAAGGTCCGCGACATCACCGGCAAGGAGTTTGCCTGGAAAACCGCCGACATCGCCAAGCGCGAAAAGCTGCCGATTTCCCTGATGCCGCCGGGGCTTGTCAGCAACCTGACGGTGCGCGAGTTCGCGAGTTTGTTAGATTATCTTGAGGCGCTTTCCAAATAAGCAGGCAGGCCCGTCACACATGCTCCTTCGACAGGCAATAGTCGGGAGCCTCCCGGTCGAATATCCTGCAGACGTTGGCCACGTCCACCGCGGCGAGTTCCGGCATCCGCATCACCGTGAGCGCGTGCTGCTGCTCGATGGCGAGGTATCGCACGATTTCGCGCGCGAAGTCCTCCGGGCAGGCGAGACCCCAGGAGTCCGGACGATAGCGGCTCAGGATTTCTCCAATCATTTCCGCGACCTCTTGATAGCCATTCCGCTCCTCCGACCACTCGACCAGGGGCGCGCCGGTTTGGCAGTCGTGCTCGAAATCGACCCGCTCCAGAATCTCGGGAAGGGAATCGGGAAGCACCAGATAAGCGGCCAGGTGCTGGTAGTCGGCGACGACTAGAAGTTTGGGGAGAGGCATTCAAGGACACTTGCAGTCGGCGTGCCAACCGGATCGGACGCGAAGGCCCGGAGCTCAAGCTTTAGCTCAATCCCGAAAGGCATTGGGTTAAAGCGAGAACTCGGGACCGTGATCCTCGAAAGGGGGGAGGAACGGGTCACTACGAAATCAACATATTGCACGAGAAACCGGTGCGATTTGCATGATTCCGAGTTCTGAATTCGCCGGGGGGAGGGGCATGACCGCCATGGATGGAGTCATGCATGGCGGTCGGTGATTTCTGATAGGTCGTCAGGCTTTGGCGAGCTTGCCGATGTCCCATGCCGGTTGGCCGAGCTCGGTGTTGATCTCGTTGAACTCGCCGATCTCCGCCGCCGTGAACAGCAGGCCGCCGGCCGCGTCGGAGCGTTTGCGGGCGTCGGCCTCGATCTGGCCGGGAAGCATCGCTGCTTCGTTGCCGTGACCGAGAATGTCATCAATGACAGCCTTGAGGTTGTCCATCTGGTTGCGGCCCCGGGCGAAGTTTCCGCCGGAAATCGCGTCGGGGTGGATGATTTGGAAATAGAACACCGGCGTGTTTTTTTCACCGGAGGTGGCGAGCTTGCGGCCGCGGATGGTGGGCAGGGAGCCGCCGATGAGTCCGCCGAAAATTTCGTTGAGCAGCGACATGCCGTAGCCCTTGTGACCGCCGAAGGGGAGGAGGGCGGCGACTTGGTTCGGATCGGTGGTGGGCTGGCCGTTCGCATCGACGGCGGCACCGGGAGGAAGCGTTTTTCCCTCGCGCTTGAGCGTCTGGACGCGGCCCATGGCGACGGTGGAGGTGGCCCAGTCCATGACGATCGGGAAGCCGTTCGCCTCGGTGCCGGGGATGCCCCAGGAATGCGGGTTGGTGCCGAGCGTCGGGAATTTCCCGCCGAAGGGCACGACTTCGGCGAGGGCGGAGGTGCAGTTGGTGTAGGCGAAGTAACCGCGTTCGGCGGCTTCCATGACATAGCCGCCGCCCCAGAGGTAGTGGAAGGCGTTGTCCACGGCGATCTGGGCGATGCCGTATTGGTCGGCGAGTTCGATGCCGCGGTCGATCGCGCGGTAGGCCACAGACTGGCCGAGTTTTTTATTGGCGTTCCACCGCTCGGAAGCGGGGAAACGGGACGGCAGGACTTCGATTTCCGCGCCGGGAACGCAACCACCGGCGGCGGAGCCGAACAAATGGTCGAGATGCAGTGCCTTGAGCGCGTGGTGGGTGCGGATGCCGTGGCGGGCGGCCTCGGCGGCGAGTTTGGCGCCTTCGGCGGCCTCATCCGCGGTGTAGCCGCGTTGCTGATAGGCGAGGGTGACGAGGGCGTCGTGGTCTTGGCGGGGAATGACGAGGAAATCAGACATGCGGGCGGAATCATGCGGACCCGCCACGGCATGTCGAGCGAGATGGCGTCTTTTGACCGGATAAAAAATGAGCCGGTCTGGCGACCCGGAGGACTCTTCAGCGAATCCTTCGAGCACACCGGCCGGCTGTTTTTTTCGGGGGGAAGTGGTTCGTGGCTATTCCGCGCCATCGGAAAGGGTGACGAGCATCGCGTTGACGGTGATCGTGCGGTCTACCGAGAACGTGATCGGGTCGCAGAGGAGTTCGGTGCCGTAAACCGTGGTGCTGACGAGCGCGACGGTGTAGGTGCCGTTTTTCGTGAACGCGTTGTCGAGTTCATTGGTGGTGATGGTCGTGGTTTTGGGCGCATTGGAGTCCCAGGCAAACGCATTGATCTGCGTGCCGCCCGCACTGTCGATCTGGGCGCCTTCGTAGAGCATGAAACAGGTGTCGCTGCGCGGGTAGAGGTCGTTGAGCTCGAGCTGGACCGTGGGAATCCGGTAGCCGTAGGTGGCCCCGGAGGTGATGCCGAGGATGGCCCCGGAAGCAACCGGCCAGACTTGCATTTTGGCGGATGCGATCTGGCTTTGTGCGATGGTGCCGTCGGCCAGGGCGTGGACGATGAAGTGCTCCTCGCCGCTTGCCTTGGTGGGATCCGCCGCGGTGAGTGAGGATGCCGGGAATTGGATGACGGTCTTGCCGTTTTGAGTGATGAAGGCGGTGGCGTGCGGGGTGTTCGAGGCGACCTTGACGGGATCGTGGGCGGTTTCTCCCTCGGCGTAGGGCTGTATGTGTTGTTCTAACAAAATCTTGCCGGCGGCGTCCGGCAGGTCGCTGCCGGAAAGCAGTCCGTCCGCCAGGATTTCCAGGGTGAACGGTTTGTCGATGCGGGTGCGCGGAACCACGGTGTATGGATCGAGAGTGGTGATTTTGGCATCGGCCTTGGGGAGGTAGGTGCCGACGAGTTTCTGATCGAGGAGATATTCACGCGCGTTTGCCGGGTTGATGGTCCAGAGCTGGAAGAGCGCGCCCTTTTCTTCAAGCGCGAGGGCGGATGATGCCGATCCCGTGGTCTCGATCGGCATGTCCCAGACGACGCCTGTTTCCTGCTGGTTTTGGCGGATGAAGTTCACGGAGTTGTTGGTTTGGGCCGAGGCGTTGAGTCCGGCCAGGGCGATGAGCAGGATGGAGAGTTTCATCTTCGGGGGGTGGTTTGGGCTTGTTCGGGTAAACGCATGGAAATCGGACCGTTCTGATGGACGGCGATGACGACCTTGTCCTGCTTTGGCCAGAACTCGGTTTGTGTGGCTGGAAGGGGTTTGGTTCCAGTGGCTTGATCGATTGAAACCTCGACGGTTGTGATCCAGGCGCGGTTCTTGATGAGGAATTCATGGAAGGCGAGAAGGGTGCCCGCCGGTTTGTCGGCGATGCGGTTTTTCATCGGCTCGGGGACGAAAATGACGGCACCCTGGGGAATGAGCGTCCAATTTGTTCCGTGATGGAGGATGGCGGATTGCCTGATGATGGACTGGTCAGACGGCTGGGCGGCGGACTTTTCCTCCTTCGCCGGCTTTTGCAAGGCGGCCATGGGTTTGGCGCGCTGGTGTTCCGTTAGTTCCTCTGAGCCGATGCGCGGCAGGATCGGTTGCGCGGCGAGGGTGCCCGTGGCCAGGGCGCAGAGCATGAGGGTGGTTCTCATCCGGGTGGGGTGGATTTACTCGAAAGTGACCAGAACGACGAGGTCCTGGATGTCGAAGCCGGAGGTGGCGGGGTCGGTCTTGTCGAGTTCGATCAGGATGATGAGGTCGCGGTTGCCGATGCTCACGGTCTGGCAGTCGTCAGTTAGATAGGGCGCGAGAAAAGGTTCTATCTGCCCCTGTTGGAAGGCCGCGATGGAGGAGGGGACTTTGTCGCCGTTTTTCAGAACCACCAGGTTCGGGGAACTCTCTGCGGTATTGTAGAGCGGCAGCCAGCCTTTCCGGTTGCCGCGGCCGCCGAAGTTGATGATGTCTCCGGCCTTGACGGTGGTGTCCAGGACGACGGCGGTGGGATTCACCTTGCTTTGGGTATCGTAGAATATCCGCGACCAGGCGGAGTTGTTTTTGCTCCATACCAATTCAATCGGCAGCTCGGTGTATTTGTCGGTTTTTTTCTCATCGTCGAACGTGCCGGAGGGGTCGGTCTGGCCGTTCGGGCCGCCTTTGCCCTTGCCGGGGTTGGAGGAGTCCACGCCGTCGATATTGTTTCCGTGTCCGTTGTTCGATTTCGCCTGCTGGAAGGAACCGCCTAACACGCGGACCCGCATTTTGAGATCTTTTTTCGGAATGATGGGAGGGATGTTGATGACATCGGTGACGGCCGGATACTCGATCTGCCAGTTGAGTTGGGACCGGGTGCCTGCCCGGACCAGCGTGCGGTCCACGTTGAGTTTTCCGGTAGGGATCGCTTCTGCGGCGAAGGCGGAGCCGAGTGAGCAAAGGCATGCGAATATGCCGGTGGTCATCAATCGTCCGCCACGGGGGGAGTGGGGGTGTTTCATGGTTTTGGGGGGGAGTTGTTGTCAGTTCTTTGGGAATTGACGGTTATCATTCAAACACGAGACGTTCGGAGATTCAAGATTTCAATGGATGATTTACGCGATCACGTAGGTCGATAGAGATTTGCCGGTCTTTTGTGTTTTCTGTAAATCGCTTGAGATCAAAGGATTGTGTATTTAATGAAAAATCCCCATCTCGCCATGTTAGGGCGGGATGGGGATGGTTTCAATGATTAGGAAATATGAATCAACTTGGCTCCGCGGCGGAATCAGCGGTCCAAAATCGAGTTCCAATGCTCGATATTGTCCTTCTGTGATTCGAACAGCGCGGTGGTGTCTTCGTGGATGGTGATGGAGTTGATTTTGTCGCCCTTGGCGATTTTGTTCACCACGTCTTGTCCGGTGATGACCTCGCCGAAGACGGCGTGCTTGCCGTCGAGGTGAGGAGTGGGAAGGTGGGTGATGAAGAACTGGCTGCCGTTGGTGTTGGGCCCGGCGTT
>CAYXZE010000025.1:6853-16192 GCA_964469395.1 uncultured Luteolibacter sp. | reverse complement strand
CGCACCGGTTTTGGCAAGCCCCTGGCTACCGGCCAACACCGTGCCGATGGTGGCGATTTGGTTGGCCACGTTGATTACCGGGCTGCCGCTGGAAACGGTTAGTGTGAGCGGCCCGCCGCTGCCGGTGTTGAGCGTCCAGTTGTGGCTCGGTGTGGTGTCGCCGAAGGTCAGTCCGCCGAGGGTGCGCGCGCCATCAAGGGCGACGGTGGCGTTGGCGGTGAGGTTGAGCGTGCTGAAATCCGCAGTTTTGTCCGCGCCGTTGGCGAAGACCCCGCCGCTCCAGTTGCCGGTCGTCAGCCAGGAGCCGCCGGTTGGACTAACCCACACACTGTTGTAATAGAAGCCCGTCACCGCGATATTGAGCGTGGCGGTGGCGCTCTCGCCAGACGCGTCAGCCACCCTCACGACGAAGCTGTTCGATCCGACATCGCCGCTCGACGGCGTGCCGGAAAGCGCGCCGACCTCGGAAACGCCGAGCCAGGAAGGTCCGCTGACCTTCGAGTAAGTCAGGCTGTCACCGGCATCCACGTCCGAGCCGTAGCCCGCGATCGAACCGCTGTATGCCACACCTTCGGTCGCACCGTTGCCGGTGATCGGGTTGGTCGTGAACACCGGCGCGTTGTTGACGTTCATCACCATGATGTTGAGCGTGGCGGTGGCGCTGGCTCCCGCCGTGTCAGTCACCTTCACGGTGAAGCTGTTCGGGCCGACATCCCCATTGAGCGGCGTGCCGGAAAGCGCGCCGATTTGGGAAATTTCAAGCCAGGAAGGACCGCTGACCTTGACGAAGGTTTTACTGTCGCCGGCATCCGGATCCGTGACATGGCCAGCGATCGAGCCGCTGTATGCAGCGCCTTCGGTCGCACCGCCGCCGGTGATCGGGTTCGCGGTGAACACCGGTGCGGTATTGGAAAAGGAGTAAGCGAGCACCAGGTTGTTGCCGGACTGTTGGATGCTCCAGGTGCCGATGCCGGAGGTGAAGCCGGTGGTCACCAGCGTGAACTTGGCGGGGTCGAATCCGGTGATGCCGCCGGTGGTCTGGATCAGGGTGAACGATTTGGGGGCATCCGTGAAATTCACCAGCGATGCGGGAGTGATGGTGAGGGTGATTCCGGCCTCGGCAGTAGCGGTTAGATCCAGTTCCGTGGCGGTGACGGTGTCATAGCCCGTGCCGGCCGCGCCCGTCCAATCGGCCACCTGCCACGCGATGGCAGAGGAAGGAGCGAGAGTCAGGGTGTTGTTGACGGTGAGCCTGCCGGTTTCATTGGCCCCTGGCGCGAGGGTGCCGTGGATGGTGGTCGCACCGGCAAGGGTGCCGCTGCCGCCAAGGGTGGCGGCGGCGGCAACGGTGGTGGCGGTGTTGCCGAGCGAGCCATTGATCGCGAGCATGCCGCCGGTGACGGTGGTGGTGCCGGTGTAGGTGTTCGCTCCCGAGAGCATCCATTTGCCGGTTCCGGACTTGGTCACGGAGGTTTTGTTGGTGTCGGAATTATCAACGACGGCCCCCGCCAATTCACCACTGCCTGCCGTGGACCCCTGCAGGATGAGGGTCTTCGATCCCACACCCGTCGCGGTAAAGGCGCTCGTGAACTTGAGCAAACCGGTGCCAGACTGGTCGAGAGTCGGTGTGCCGGTGGCACTTGAAAGGTTGATCACGCGATCGGTGACATTTCCGGTGCCGATGTATTTCAAGGTGCCGCTGCCCAGGCCGATCGTGCCGCCGACCGCCGTGGTGACCGCACCCAAAGCGCTCGCACCACCGTTGATGTTCTTGATGGAGTTGATGCTGAACGTGCCGGCATTGATATTCGTGCTGCCGGAGTATGTGTTGTTGCCGGTGAGTGTTATCGGGCCGCCAGCAATGGTGCGGAAGCCTCCGGTGCCGGAAATGACGCCGGTGAGAGTCAGCGAGCCACCGTTGACATCGAGACCAATGCCGTTGGTGATCGTAATATTGCGGCTCAGATTGACCGGACCTGGCGCACGGTAAGTGGAAATGCTGCCTCCGGTGAATGTGATGGTGTTGCCTGAAGCGCCAAGCGCGGCGTCATTGGCAATCGTAATGTAGCCGCCGGCACCGGTGAAGTTACCCGTGAAGGTATTCGCTCCATTGAGGCACACGTGGGAGTTGACCCTCAGATTGCCCGTGCCGCTGATGGCACCCGAGACGGTGGTGAATCCGCCGCCAAGCGTAAGGGTGTTCGTGCCCGCGATGACGATAGGGTTGCTGAAGCCGTTCGTGTTGATGATCCCGGCATTATCCGTAATTGAGATCACACCGCTGCCGAGGGCGGTGGGGCTGCCAACCGTGATCGCGCCGCCGCTGATGGTCGTGCCGCCGCTGTAGGTGTTGGCACCGGTGAGAATCAACGTGCCGGCACCGGTCTTGATCAACCCTTGCGAACCTGCGAGCGCGGCACTGATCGTGACATTCGGGGGCCCGACTTCGATTGACGGAGTCCCGGCAGAAGTCGCTAGTGTGAGCGAACCTCCGCTGCCGGTCGCCAAGGTCCAGTTGTGGCTGGGGATGACGTCGCCAAAACGCAGGTGGCCGGAAGTCCGGTCACCATCAAGAGTGACGGTGACATCCGAGGTGAGATTCAGTGTGGAGAAATCCGCGGTCTGGTCTGTGCCGGTGGCCACATTGCCGCGCAACCAGTTACCTGAAACGGGCCAAGCCCCGCCCCCGGCATGGGTCCAGATCGATGTGGCGGGTAAATTCACCACGTTGATGTTGAGGGTGGCGGTATTCGTCAGCCCCCCCGGATCCGTCACGCGAACGGTAAAACGATTCACTCCAAAATCGGCGGCTGTTGGATTCCCCGAGAGTTCCCCATTGTTAGCCACGCTCAACCACGCCGGGCCGTCGAGCTTTGAAAAGACAAGAAGATCGGCGGAATTGAAGTCGCCCGCGACGGAATCGAGGCTTTGGTCGGTGTAGGGAAACCCTAAATAGGCGTCCGGCATTGCCACGGGATTAGAAACAAAGGACGGGGGCTGATTGCCGGGACCCGGCACGTCGTCGAAACTGCCGCCCGCGCGGTAGGAAAGATACCCGCCGGGAATCTCGCCGGAGCCGTTCACGGGCGCGGGCTCGCCCTCGCGTTGCCATGCCACCGAACAGTGATCGCCACCGCCGGCCTCTTTGTGAAGGATTTCAATGTAGTAGCTCTTTCCGGCATGCAGCTCAATGTAGGCACTGGGCGCACGGGTGCTCCATGCCATGTGGCCGGTATAGCCGGTGAACTGGAGGATGCGGGTTTTCGATGCGGGCAGCTCGTTGGTGCCCAGCCAGAGTTCCGAGGAATCGTCGGAGGTGAGATAGAAGCGGTAGTTGCCGGAGACGGTCGGCCTGATCCAGCCGGTGATGCGCTGGCCGTAGTTGTCGCCGTAGTTGTCAGGCGCTGCGGCACTGGTGATCGGGCCGCTGGAGTCGGCGTTGAAGGGGAATTTGTCGTGGGTAGTCAAGTCGGTCACGGCACCGCCTCCGATGCCGGTATAGACTTCGCGCCACAGTCCACCGGACACGAGGTTGCCCGCGTCGGTCACGGTGACTTGCGCCGCGTTGCTGGTGAGCGAGCCGAGTGCGGTGGTATAGACACAGTCATAGCTACCCTCGGCTCCGCCGGAGACATTCGCAAACGTGATCGTCGGGCTGTTCGTGGCTGCGCCAACGTTCACGCCGTTGCGGCGCCATTGGTAGAAGCTGGGTTGGGGGCCGGTGGCCACCAATGAGAGGGTCACCGAGCCGCCCAACGCGCTGCTGGCGGATTGCGGGTGAGCCACGATGCTCATCGCGGGTGCCTCAGCAGGTGGTGGCACGGCAAGATAGGCCCCCTCAATCACTTGGATCGCACCATCATCGATCGACCACCCTACGGAAACGTGATCACCGCCCGTTCCCTCCTTGTGCAGCACCTCGAACGCATAGGCTTGGCCGGCGGTGAGATTGAACACGGCGGACCGCTGGCTCCCGAATTTGTTCCACTGGTTCACACCGGTCGCTCCGCTAACCGAAGCGATCACCTCAGTGGGGGCGGCGAGTCCGCCGCTGTTGAACTTGAGTTGCGAGGAATCATCCGAAGCGATGTAAAAACGGTAGGAACCGGTAACCGGCGCGATCAGGCAACCGCTGAGGCGCGCGCCATAATTATCGCCGATGTGGGTGCCGGCGAGGGACGTCACGGTAAGTTCGATGTCGGGAGAATCCGGGAATTTCGCAGCTCCCTCGAGGTCGGCCAGCGTGGTGCCGGGAATATCGGTGTATACCTGATAGTTCGCCATCCCGGCCAGATAGCCGGCAGGCGGGGAATGGAAATTGACGCTGATATCGATCGGCTCGACGAGGGTATAGCCGCCTCGATTGACGGTAAGCTGAATCCGGTAGTTGCCTGAGGCGCTGAAAGTGATGCCGGTGGTGATGGCGCTCGGCTGGCTGAAGTTGACGGTTCCGGGACCGGAAACCTTGGTCCACGAGGCAGTGTAGCCCGAGGAAACCTCGGCTCCCTGCCCGTCCACGAGGCTCACCGGCATGGCGAGTGTGCCGCCGAAGTGGGTAATTTTCCGGGCCTCGATGGTCGGCCAGGTGATATCCGGTGACTGGAAATTCGCAATCACCTGATCGGGCGTGTTGTTGTAAGCAGGGATGAGGCTGTAGCCTCCATTGGCGATCCCGTAGGGCAGCGCAATGCTGATTAATGCGGAGTGATTGAGATCCAAGTACCCACTATATTCATCTACATTGCGCCCGGGAAAAATGCAGATTCCGTTATCCGCTGTTCTCGAAAGCGCATAATAGAAGCGCCAGTTATCGAGGGAAAAGCGTTGCTGGCGTTCTGATAGAAAAGGCGTGCAAAATGCCTGAAACGCCTGCCCTGCCACAAACATATTAAGGACGTGTGATTTCTGCTGCGCCATATAGTTGGTGGTAATGCGCTGCTTCATGGACTCCAAGCGGTTGAGGTCCGCGCCATCCAACCCTCCGACGTCCTTTTGATACATTGCCATGCCGAGGAGCGCCCCGGTCGTGCGCACGCAGTCGGCATCATCACCGGACTCGGGCGCATAACGGACGCTGCCGCCGCTATTCAGGCTGCGGCGGCAAATAAAGTTCATCTGCATGAGGAATTTCTGCGCCAGCGAGGGATTGTAGAAAAACGGATCCGACGCATCCGAACGGTTGAGCGGAGATGATGTGTTTTCAATCACCGAACCTCGGTCAGGATCGGCGGCATATTGCGGCAGCGTGATTGAAGAAGGCAGGGCATTGGCAATCCCCGCGGGAATCGGGTCGCCGGGATTGACATTGAAACCGAAATAATGCCCGTCTTTAGGACGAACATTCATATCCACTCCCGCGCTCCGGGCAAAGGCCAGGCCGTTCAAACTATGCACGCCTGCCGAGTTGATACCACAATACGAGCCAAGATGCATGTAGTCGCCGGTGACCCCGCTGTGGGAGCTCATGCCGGCGACTTGGGAATACTCGGGAGAAAAGCCATTGGAGTGTTCCGCAGGCTGTTTCCACCATTGCACGGAGTTGGCGCACATTTCCGCCCCGCGCTGCAGGCTCCCGGCCACCGAGCTGTCAGAGGTTTTTACGTAGTACTCCGAAAGAAACATCAACATTTGCCCCAGCTGCCAGTTGCTCAGTCCGCCGGATGGGTTGGGAATGGCGGAGCCGTCGATCAGTTTTTTTTCGGTGGGAGCGTATCCGCCGTTGGTGATTTGTCCCACAATGAAGTCGCGGATTTTGTTGATGGAAAGGCGATAGGGCTTCGCTCCGGTGGTGTCGTTCCAATTTGGGTGACCCAACAAACAAAGGCCGGTAAATCCCGTCAGGTAGCCCATGCTGCCATTGCTGTTCATCGCCCGGGAGTGGAGATCGGCGACCGCCGTCTCATACATTCCCGCATACTTCGCGCTGTTCCGCGGATAGGCCGGGCCAAAAGCGCCCGCTGCAGACAGCGCGACATTGATCGTGATTCCACCCGTGCCGGGCCGCAGCACCAGCAGGGGCAGGGTTCCATCACTCGCCTCCGCCCGATCCACGGCGAATCCCAGCTCCTGGGTGACGCCATAATGATCACTGCCAGTGGGCGTGAAGGTCTTGCCGAAAGCTCCGTACACGTAGTCACCGACTTGCAAGCCGGCGGTGATGCCAGGCGCGGTGGCATCGAGCGCAACGATGCGGGCATAGCTCGAATTCGGGGTGACGCGGAACTGGCCGCCGATCGGTCCGAGAGGAAAGTTCCGGGTTTCCTCCTGGCCTATGGCGGGCAGCAGCGACAGGATGGCGCAAATGATGGATAGAAGGCGCATGGTTTATGGAATTTGATTTTTTTAAAAGGCGGAAAATTCAGGGAGTCGGAGTGACGGGACGGATCGATACGGTGATTGGCATTTCATTCGAAGGAAGGAGGGCGGTGTTGGGGCTATAAAGCGTGTCATCGTCATTTCCCGGTCGAGGATTGCAGGCTAATGCGTAGGAATCGGAAATAATCGCGATGATGGAACCCTCGCGCTCCGCGGCAAAACCGCTGGCATCCAGCACGGATCCTTGGTAATGCCACGGCCTGCGGGCCAGCGTGGCGCCGGTTTTTCCTTGCGGACTCTCGTGGGCAAGTGCCACCAACTCCTCGAGCGCCAAGATCCTCGTCGGACCATTGGTTTCCCAGGCCACCTCGATCGACACTGGCACCGGCTTCGGCGCTTCGTCCCGCGGTGCCAGTCCCAGCAAAATCGCCGCCATGTGAATGTGCATCGGCGACACCTCGGTGGCGAGCAGCGCCTCGTGGACCTTGCCCTTGGTGGTCACCAGCGCGTATTCCACCAGCCCCTCGCGGGCATTGATCCTGGCGGAAAATGAAATCGTCTTGGTGGCGCGGTCACATTGGACCCCGCCGATCCGGAACGTGGTTTCGCCGGTCTTTTCAATCAACGCCGCCGCCTGCTGCTGCAATGACGCGGGCGTGACCGATGACCGGGGGGCTTCAGGTTGACCGGAAGGAACGAACTTGCCCGAGGAATCAATCGCCCCCTGGGTGGGATTGGGTGGCTCTTGGGCGCGATTGGGCGGTGTTTGAGCCTCAGCCGCCGCCAGGCTCAATGTCGCCGCCGCAAGGAAACCCCATGCTCGCGAAGCGCCGATCCTGTTCGCGGCGAGTGCCAGTTTCCCCGCCGGAGGATTTACGCCCGCCCGATTCGCCGGACTTTCTGCTGAGAAATGTTTCATGGTTCAGTTCCAAGCTTGGTTGAATGAGTCCTCCACCGAAGGGACGGGATGATTGATAACCGAGGTGATAAAAGTGACGATTTCCCCACATTTCGCGGGTTTCACACCGGGCGACGGCACCACAGGCATTTCCATCCCGCGGGGCTGGCTGGCGTCCGCCACGCGGACTTCCCCCTCTGTCGCAATGGGGGCGGCTCGCCACCCGATCGTCCCCTGCCCCGCGCCGACATGACCAGCCATCGCCCCCATCGAAATCGGGACGAAAACTGAGACAAGCGTAAGGGTATTTAGGAAATACGAGAACATCCGATTGCGCCGCAAATGGGTTTGATGCGAGGAATCGGGGGGAGAACAAACAATGCCGACGACAAACCGAGCGTGCGGAAACAGGCACGGAAGGCGGGCGCGGCGACAGTCAGAAAAAATGATCCGGAATCGGACCTCAGGAGTCTTTGAAAGACGGATTTCCTGATAAACAGGCGGGTTGCGCTACGAGCTGGCAAGGAAAGGGAAAGGAGCCCCATTTCCTCTCCACGGCGTTGCGCGAGGCTTTTTGCAAAACATGCCACCCGGGCGAAATATGATGAACTCATGGATTTTTAGATTTTCCGCCCGGAACGACGACGGCAGCAGGCTAGCCAGCCTTTTTCGGGCATGTCAATCCCGCGAATGCGTAGGAGGCTTCTTTTTTCAAAACCGCTCCCGTCCGGTCATTCACCCGTTCCGGCTGAGCGCGCAATCGGAAGTGGATTGACGCAAGACCAACTCGGTCCGCACCAACTCACTCGCAAGAGGCTTGCCGTCGATGGCCGCAAGCAAGCGGCTCGCCCCTTCGAAGCCAATTTTAAAGGCATCCAGTTTCACCGACGATAACGGCGGATCAACCAGGGTGGACAAAATCATGTCGTTGTTTCCGATGATCGACAAATCATCCGGAATCCTGATCCCCGCCCCATAACACGCGCGAATCACACCGTAAGCCATCGGGTCGTTATAACAAATGACACCGGTCGGAGCGGGTTTTGCGGAAACGAGGCGCTTGAGACACTCTCCTCCGGCCCTCGCGAAGTCCGCGTGGGTCAAGTGTTCATAATCCAATTTCATGGCGAACACCTTGGGTTCCAGACCTCTTTCAGCCATCGCCCGGTGATAGCCTTCGGCAATTTCACAAGCGTCGCGGTGCAGTTTGCGATCCCTGAAACGACTGTGAGTGAGCAAGGCGATGCGCTCATGGCCACGATCCAGCAGGTATCTCGCGGCAATCCAGCCGGTATGATCATTATCAATGTCCACGCGCGGCACTCCCGGCACCTGGCTTCCAAAAAATTCCATAACCGGAATTTTCAGGGAGGCGACGCGTTTGGCGAACTCCTTGGCCCGGCTCCCCTGCAGGTCCACAGTGCAATTGAGCAGCAACGCGTCCACTCCCCGGTTCAGGCAATGATCCAGACTCGATTCCTGGTCGGCCTCGGAGTCATTGAAAAACACCAGCGGGGAATACTCGGTGGGCAACAGCGCATGCTTGACCCCCCTCAGGAACGAGGACGCATGGTGAGTGTTGAGATCGCTGAACAGCACGCCCAGCAACAGCGAGCGCCGCAACCGCAAGGCCTTGGCATTGATACTCGTCTGATAGCCCATGCGCTCGGCAGCCTCGAATACCCGTTTGCGGGTTTCGGCACCATATCGCTCGCCCGAACCGCCGAGGATCATCCCGACGGTCGAAAGTGAAACTCCTGTCGCTTTGGCTATGTCTTTGCGGGTGACTCGCATGATGGAATCAGTCCCGCATCTGCGGGATGCGGCAACCATGGCCGGGACACCTGCGCTGTCACTGTCAAAATCGGCGCGTCCGACAATAAAAATTCACAGGCCTCTCTTCAGGCATGCGGACAAACCGGCTCGCCCAGAGTACATGCATCAGGGAGAGATCTTGGATTAATCAGGAATACGCAAAAAAGGAAACGATTGGGGTCTTTCTTGAAGCGGGATGGTTCGATTCACAGGCGCTTGAAGCGCACCTCGTATTCGCGGTGCAGCGTCTGGTGCAGTGCTTCCAGTTCCGCCAGCGACAAGGATTCGAGGGAAGGATTCATTGACGATTG
>CAYXZE010000025.1:0-6753 GCA_964469395.1 uncultured Luteolibacter sp. | reverse complement strand
GGAAGGATTCATTGACGATTGATGTCACGCCAGTCAGCTTCCATGAATTTCGTGACTCCGGCACGTCCGGCCATGCCCCTTCAAAACGACCCCATGAATGCCTCCGACCCACTTGAGGAAATACCATCCGAGAACGCGCTTGCGAGTCTGTGGAAAGAACAGGCACGGACTTACGGTGATTGCCGGCGGTGGACCATGGATGACTCCGAGCGCTGCCAATGGAACCAATGCGGACTGCCCGCGCTCACCAATTTGAAAATCTTCAGCGGCGGGTGTTTCGTGGAGGCGTGGAACCACCGGTGGGAACGCTCGAACTATGAAGAGGGCGTCCTGGCATACTGCACGGCGGGCAAGGGAATCTACCGCTCGGGTGAATCCGAATGGCAGATCAACAAGGGCGATCTCCTGTATGCGCCACCCTTGAGCGATCACGCCTATTGGGCCGACCCTCACGAGCCATGGACCATCCATTGGATGCATCTGTCAGGCGACGCGGTTCCCCAGTATGAGAAGATCCTAGGCTTGCGGGATCACGGCCCGGTGCGGCACATCGGCGTCCAACCTGACGTCATCTCCGCATTCGATCAATTGATCGGGTATCCGCAACTATCCGGCGGCGGACCAAGCCACTGGCTGGGCATTCAAGCCTCCGCATTGTCGGTTCTTGGCCGCATCGCCGAACTTCCACTGAACATTGCGGACATCGCCAACGAATACACGGTGATCCGGAAGGCCATGCGATTGATGATGGATGCCATTGACCAATCGTATGATGCCAACCGTTTCGCTCGGGAAGCGGGTTACGGCACACGGCATTTCAACCGGATGTTCCGCCACGTCGCGGGAATGCCGCCATCCGAGTGGTTTGCCATCCGCAAGATTCAGCGGGCCCGATCCCTGCTGAGCATCCCCAATATTCTGGTTAAGGAAGTGGCGGCACAGTTAGGTTACGACGACCCCTTGTATTTCAGCCGGGTCTTTCGGCGCATCGCAGGCACGTCGCCCCAGAACTATCAGAGCGGGGTCATGGAGCAGTAGGGAAAGCATGCCGGGGTGACATCGGGGCTGAAAATCATCACCATGCATTCAACTCGGGACCCCGCGATTCTCACCAGCGGGTCGGTCAAGCGGTCGGACTAACGGCGGCGGCGCAGCAGCGCGAGCAGGCCGAGCCCACCAAGCAGCGCGGTGCCGGGTTCGGGAATGATGACGACCTGCAAGCTGCCGTTCTGGAAATAGGCCGAGCGTCCGTCTCCAAGGATGAGGGCGTTATCCGCGCCGACGTTGGCCACATGGGTGAGGTCGAAGTTGGAGCCGGCAAGCAAGGTATAGATGCCGTTTTCGGCATTGGCGTAATCCCAGCCTGCGAGATTGTCGAAGCCGAAACCGTCGAAGGTAACGCTTCCACTAATGGAAAGGGCGTCGGTGAAATCCGAAACATACAGTCTGGCCCCGATATCGAAGTTGACGGAACCGGCGATGGAACCGGTGCCGCCGAGGATGCCGCCCTCCTCCACGGTAACCGCGGTCGCTCCGAGCGCGCCATGGACTAACAGGGTCCCGGCGGATACCAGGGTCGATCCGGTGTAAGTGTTGTTGCCCGAAAGGATCTGCGTGGAATTGCCGTTTTTGACCAGCGATATGACGCCTGATCCCGCACCATTGCTGATGTCGCCCGCAAAATTTCCATCCGCCACTCCCGTGATCGTCACCTTGTTGTTGCGATTGTCGGAGGTGATCTTCGTGGTCGAGGCGCCGCCGTCCAACGCGCCGAAATTAAAGTTCCAGTTTCCTGCATTGTTGCCCAAATAGACGTTCGTTTCTCCCGCCCCCGTATCGTTGAAAGTCACTTTGGCGTTGGTGAAAAACGACTGGGCGTTGGCATTATTCATGCCCATATAGTTTGGCCCACTAGCAGCGGCGTCGGACACTCTTACCGTTGAGCCAACGCCCGGGCCGTTCGCCGAGTTGATATCGATTCTGCCTCCATTACCAAGATCCAGTTCCAGCATGCCCGCGACGTTGGAGTAGTTGCCTGTCAGGATGGCGTGGCCGTTACCAGTCGCCCTGATGACGCCGGACTCTCCGGAGGCCACCGTGACATGGTTCGCCAGAGTCATGGCCGCACTCACGGCGAGCACCCCTCCGCCGGAAAGCGTCAGCACGTTGCCGGAAGGCAGGTTGGTGGCGGCCGCGATGGAGAGTGTGCCGCCGCTAATGCTGACGCCGCCACTGAAACTATTGCTGGTGGAGGACAGCGTGAGCGTGCCCGCGCCGGTTTTGATGAGTCCGGAAGAACCCGCAATCGCCGAACTGATCGTGGCGGAAACACCGCTGGCGGTCGTGAGCGTGGGATTGGTTCCGTTCAGCGTAAGTGTGTTATTCTGGATGGTGTAGCCGGTGGTATTAAAGGTCAGGTCGTTGGCGGTCACTCCGCCTGCGGCAATGCTGACCACCCCGGCTGTATTGCCGAATACCGCGTCATCATCGGTGCCACCTGCGGCGGGCCATTTTACATGGGTCGCTTCATTCCACCAGTTGAGGTTGCCGTTTGCGTCCCACGTGCCGGTGCCGCCAGCCGGATTGAAGCCGTCAGCACCGTCTCCATCCCATGCCAGCGAACCCGCACAGGCGACCGAAGACACGGAGATCGCGGTGAATGTTGCGCTGATGACGGAAAACAAGGGGGATGATTTGGATTTCATAGGGGATTTGGATTTCGGGTTTTTGAGAAATGCGGAATCGGGAAACGATTTGTAGTTTCGTTACTACTCGTTACTTTCTCCGTCACAAGACCAAGGACATGGACACATCAGCCAACTTCATGGATGATTCGGCCATTGGTAATTTCCACTTGTCGCGCCTCGTAGTTTCGATACTACGCGGCACGGAGTGAAAACATCCGCATCCGGTTCCGCATCCTGAAATTGCCCAACCCCGAATACAGCTCAACTCGCAAACCCCACCACCCCGCCATGACCTTTCCACAAATCGCCGGCCTCGCATGGGCCATGTCCGCCCTGCCCCTGCTCGCCAGTCCCTATCCTGACGCGGCATCTCTCCCGGTTTCCCCGGGCAATCTCGCCTACTTCGTCGATCCCGTTAGAGGAGACGACGGCCACGACGGCAAGTCGTCCGGACAGGCATGGAAAACCTTCGCCAGAATCAACGCGCTCCGCCTCGCCGCCGGAGACACGGTCACGGTCGCACCCGGCGAGCACACCGTCTCGCTCAAGCCTTCCGCCCATGGCACGGCGGAAAAACCGGTTGGCATCCGTTTCCTCCCCGGCCTGCACGAATTCACCTCCACGGACGCTTACCGCAGGCCGTGGTTTGTTTCCAACACGGCCGACCACAGCTTTCGCCCGAAACCCTGCGGCATTCTCATCGAGGATTCGCAACACGTGCTGGTCCAAGGCGCCGGAGTGAAGGGCAAAGACAGGACCACCCTCATGATGAGCGGCCCCGAGCGGATGGTGAAAGTCATCAACCACCAGGCCGAAAACATCACCTATCAGGGACTCGCCTTCGATCTCAAGCGCCCGGCAGTTTCCGAGATTTTCGTGTTGGAAACGGACGCGACTTCCTCTCTCGTCCAGGTGGCCGGCGGCTCCACCTATCAGATCAAGGACGGCAGGTTCTCCTGGACCGGCGACCTCGGCACGGGCTGGGTCATGTCGCAGGAATCCGATCTCGAAACCCGCAAGGCGCGGCGCAAGGACCGCTGGAACCCCTTCGACAACGCCACCGCCAGCGACCTCGGCGACGGAAAAATCCGCCTCACCCACACCAAGGGAAATGCCGGACTGGTCAAGGGCCGCGCCTACGGTTTCCGCCACATCCTCCACGACTCGCTCAGCATCCACAACGCCCGCAGCAAGGACATCGTCTTCCGCGACTGCGAGGTCAACGCCATGACCAACATGTCCACCGTGAGCCAGTTCACGGAAAATGTCACCTTCCAGCGGGTGAACGTGATCCCGCCTCCGGGAAACACGTTTCGCTTCACGCCGTCCGTGATGGATGTCTTCCACTTCGCCAACTGCCGCGGCCACGTCCTGATAGACTCCTGCTACATTTCCGGCGCGGGCGATGACGGAGTGAACTACCACGGCATCCACCTCGTCATCGCCGGAAAACCCGCGGACAACCAGTTGCAGGTTCGTTTCCCGCAGGGCCAGACCTACGGTTTCGCACCCTACGCGCCGGGCGATGAAATCGCCGTCATCAACCACAACACCCTGCGCGAGCACGCCGGCAACCCGCGCCGCAAGGTCACCGCGGTAGAACTCATGCCCGGCGACACCAGCCGCAAGAACTGGCTCGTCACCCTCGATGGCCCGGCTCCCACCTTCCAACCCGGCGACGTGGTGGACAACCTCACCTGGCAGGCGGATCTCACCATCCGCAACTGCCGCATCGAACTCGCCTCCTGCCGCGGCATCCTCGCCACCTCGCGCGGAAAAGTCCTCATCGAGGGCAACACCATCAACAGCACCATGCCCGGCGTCCTCATCGAAAACGACGCCAACTTCTGGTGGGAATCGAGCTGCGTGCGCGACATGACCATCCGCAACAACACCTTCATCCACTGCGGCATCGACATCGCGCCGCAAACCATCAAGCCCGACGGCCCCGTTCATGAAAACATCCGCATCGAGGGCAACACCTTCATCGGCGAGGCCATGGCCAACCATTACCGCGGCAAGTGCCCGTTCATCACCGCCCACGGCGTCAAGGGACTCTCCATCACCGGCAACCACTTCGACGGCGACAAGACAAACTGGATGCGCGTTGAAAACTGCGAGGCCGTCAAGGAAGAGCGAAACGAAGCGTCAAAGTAAACAAACCCGGCCGTGGCGGCGGTTTCCAACCGCCACGCCAACACCGCCGCTGTTATCATATTTTCGACAAAATCATTCTTCGGATTTGAACGCATTCCCGAGAAATGATTCCGTCATATATAATTCCCCATGCATCCCGCCAAACTCGCCGCCAGCATCTCCTCGATGCGCTTTTCCGAAACTTTTCCTAACAACGGAACATCCGGCGCGAAAAGGGAGATGCGGAATTCTTCGAGAGTCCAGCCCAGCGGCCAGCGGGCCGGATCATCGGGTTGCGCGGTGTGGTGCCGGAACCACGGCAGCCACAACCGGCGGAAGCGGTCCGTTTTTTCCAGATCCTTGACGATCGGCAGCGAGGACAGCCGCCCCAGCCGCGAGCGGATGGCCCGCAGGCGGCGCGGGTATTCGCGCAGCCCGGAAAAACCCGCGCGCCAGGCGAAATCCTTGCGGAACAACCAGGCGAGTTGCTCTTCGAGATCCTCCGCGATTTCCCCGAGATTGCGGTCCTTGCGGTTGGCGGCGATCCACTGCCGGATCTCCGGCAGGATTTCAAAAATCCCGTCGATTGATTTCCCGACAATCGCCGCGGCATCATACCACTGTCCCCTCGCCTTTTCCGTGATCGCGCGGAATTCATCCGGCGACCGCGGAAATGCCCCGCCCGCCGCACCTTCCGCGGCAAGCAGAATGAGGGTCTCCAACGAAGTGCCGCCGGGACCGAGACGCGGCATCTCGACCTTCGCCATCAAACCTAACGGAAACTTTTTCTTCAGATAGTTCACCTGGTCCGCATGCGCGAGCCACAGCAAACGGGCGCCGCCCGCGCGATGGGACTCAGCCGCATCCGCCGCGCTGGTGAAGGCGCGGACACCGACCGAGCCTCCCTCGTCCACCAGCGCCGGATAGGCCGCGCCGCCGGGAGTCATGACGAGCTCCGGCAGGCTTTCGCCGTCCCAAGCGGTCATCCCCTTGCGCTCGATGTCCGCATTCGCCGCGGCCTCGAAACGGACGCGCATGCGGTCGGCGAGCTGGTGCTTCAAAACAGCCACGTCCCCGCCCATCGCGAGTTCCTCGCCATCGTCATCGCAAACCCAGATCTTGGTCACGAGTTCGGGCGGGAGCTTGGCCGCATCGTATTCGGAAACCGGGACATGGGCGCCGGTGCGCTCGCGGGCGTATTCGGATAGAGCCTGATAGATAGGCCGGTCTTTGGGCGCGAAACCCCACAATCCGGCAAACCCCTCCGCCACCGGCCCGATCGGCTGGCAGACGCGGCGGTAGTCTTTCGGCAGCGAGCGCAGCAGGATTTCCGCCCGTTCGCGCAGGTTTCCGTCCACTCCCCAGCCGGGCAGCCAGTCGGGCAGTTTCGGCAGTTGATCGACATGCACGCCGAGCGTCACGCCGTCGTCGCGCTCGCCCTGTTTCGCATGATAGTAAAGCGCGTATTCGTCGCCACCGTGCCGCATGCTGTCGGGAAACGCGTCGAGGCCGAGATTTTCCAAATCCTCGTCCACCACATCGGCCACGCCTAACATCAGGCAGTCCTCGTTTTTCTCCAGCCACTTGTAAAATGCCGCGGCGGTGTTGATATCCTCCGGGATGCGCTCCTCGTAAAACCGCAGCACCGCCTCGTCGCTCCACAACCCGCCGGGGCGGCGCAGCTTCTGCTCGATCGCCTCGATCTCGCCGCGCATTTCGGTGACGTGATCGAGGAACCGGCAGCGCTTCCGCAAACCGTTGCCGATGATGCCTTCCCGCAGGAAAATCCATCTGGCCGCCTTCGCATCCACCCGGCCGTAATGGACGCGCCGTCCCGCCACCACCGGCAGGCCGCCGCAGATCACGGTTTCCTTGCCATAGACAGCGCCTTGATTTTCATCCCAATGCGCCTCGCCATACTTGCTCTTGC
>CAYXZE010000024.1:0-16241 GCA_964469395.1 uncultured Luteolibacter sp. | reverse complement strand
CGGCGGCTACGAAATCAAACAAGCCGGCGGCGTGGACAAGTATTTGAAAAAACTCTCGCTGTTCGTCGGCGGAGAATCCCCGCGCAAACTCCTGTTAGCACTCGCGAAAGCGGAAAAGCCGGACACACGGCAGATCCTCTCCCTCGCCGCAATCGTGGAGGAATCATCCCCGGAAACATTCGTCCCGCTCTACCTCGAAGCCGCCGTCAGCGCCACCCGCGTGGAAACCCGGACAGCCTTCCTGAACGCGCTTGCCCACCACGCATACAATCTACGGCCCGACAACGAAGAGGAGATGAAGGAAACTCCCGTCCCGCCCGTGCAAATTCCTCACTGGAGCACCTTGCTGGGTGATGACAGGACAGCTCCGGACGGTCACCAAATCAGATCTCTCGCGGCCGAAGTCATGGAGCAATACCACAGCCCCGCAAGTCAGGAACAGGTGATGAAGATCCATCATATCGATCCGATCGCCTGCACCGCGCTCATCCTGGCGCGCGCCAACGCGCGCGTGACGGGAAAACCTCCAACTCCCCTCCCGGACGCCACCAAAGTCCCCGCCACGAGAATGGCGGAAATGCTCAAACAGCTCGCCGACGCGAAACCCGAAACCGTGCATGGTCTGGCAAGTTCCTGGCCGCTCGAAGACCGGCTCGCCTTCAAGAAATGGCGGGAAAATCCGAAACACGCCGCGGAAATCCCTGCCACCGCAAAGGCAGCACGCAACCTGCTAACAGCTCCCATCGAAACCCCTGACAATCACTCGGCGGCCCGAACGGCGGACATCATGCGGGCGCTCAAGCTGGAGCCGGGAACGAAAATCGACTTCGACACGATCACAAAACTCGCCGCCTCCATTGCCTCCGAAGCGAAAACCCATTCGGGACTGTGCCTTGGATTGTCCCAATTGCCTCTCGGCACCGGCATGGCCATCAACGCGGAGCGCGCGTTCGCTGCCGACTCGAAGCCCGGCTACGGTAATAGCGCGCTCTATTCCCTAATGCAGACAGAGTCAGCGTTAAAATCCCCGGGAACGACGGCGGCGGTGATCGTGAGCTGGTATTCTCGAAATAGCCGCTCGAAACCGCTGATCTGGACCCACGATGGTGACAAAATCGTCCCGCCCGATGCCGCGGCGCTGGAGAAATTCCGCGAGGCCATGGCCGCGGGCGACCAACCGGATGCCAACCCCGTTTCCACCATTTCCCTCAGCGTCCTCCATCGCGACGATCTCGAAAAACTCGTGGAAACCTATCAGAAAACCCGCAGGATCGACGAAGAGGAAGACGAAGACGAAGATTCTGATTTTTCGCAAGAAAGCTCCAGCACCACTTTACCCACGATCCCTTCACCCTAACCATCATGTCCACCCTCCACACCACCCCAGAACCCGCCGCGCAGTGGGAAAAACTCCAGGACACCGTCGCCTCGATCCGGCGTGAAACCGCCCGCGTCATCGTCGGCCAGGACGAGATTGTCGAGCAGCTCCTCACCTCGCTGCTGTGCAAGGGCCACTGCCTGTTAGTCGGCGTGCCCGGCCTGGCCAAAACCCTGCTCGTTTCCACCCTCGGCCACATCCTCGGGCTCAAGTTCCAGCGCATCCAGTTCACGCCCGACCTGATGCCCACCGACATCGTAGGCTCGGAAATTTTGCAGAACGCCGCCGATGGCAGCCGCGATTTCAAGTTCGTGCCGGGACCGGTTTTCGCCAATCTGCTGCTCGCCGATGAAATCAACCGCACGCCGCCGAAAACCCAGGCCGCCTTGTTAGAGGCGATGCAGGAAAAACAAGTCACCGTGAACGGCCAGACCCGCCGCCTGGAGGAGCCCTTCGTCGTCTTCGCCACCCAGAACCCGATCGAGCACGAGGGCACCTACCCGCTGCCGGAAGCCCAGCTCGACCGCTTCTTCTTCCAGCTCAACATCGGCTACCCCACCTTCGACGAGGAAGCGCAGATCATCCGCCGCACCACCGGCCGCGAGTCCACCGCCGCCGCTCCCCTGCTCGATGCCGCCGGCGTGCTCGCCCTGCAGGACGCCACCCACGACGTGCCGCTGCCGGAATCCGTCATTCAGGAAATCCTCAAGCTCGTCCACTCCACCCGCCCGGATTCGCCCCACGCCACCGCGGAGGTGAAAAACTACGTCGCCTACGGTGCCGGGCCGCGCGCGTCGCAATGCCTCGCCCGCGCCGCCCGCGGACTGGCCCTGCTGCGCGGCAAGTCCTCCGCCTCGGTCGAGGAAGTCCGCGCCGTCGCGCTGCCGGTCCTGCGCCACCGCGTGATCGCCAACTACAACGCCACCGGCGAGGGCGTCACCGTGGACCACATCGTCGCGAAGCTCATCGGCCAGGGGTCATGACCACCGCCTACAAATACCTCAAGCCCGAGGACATCCGGCGGCTCAAGAACTACGAGTTCGGAGCCAAGGCGATGGTCGAGGGCTATCTGTCGGGCCGCCACCGCTCGAAGCAGCGCGGCGCGTCCATCGAGTTCCACGAGTTCCGCCAATACGTCCCCGGCGACGACCTCGCGCGGGTGGACTGGCGCGTCTTCGCCCGCAACGACAAGCTGTTCCTCCGCACCTTCGAGCAGGAAACCAACCTCGAGTGCCACATCTTCCTCGATGCCTCCGCGTCGATGGCGTTTCCCGAAAACGACGGCCGCCTCAGCAAGCTCGAATACGCCTCGTTCTTCGCCGCCTGCCTGTCGTGGCTGGTCACCTCCAGGAACGACCGCGTCTCTCTAACCGTCTTCGACCAGGGCATCCGCAAGCACCTCCCGCCGGGTTCCACCCGCCGCCATTTGCACGACCTGATGACCACGCTGGAAACCACCCGCGCCGGCGCGCCCACCGACCTGCCGGAAGCGCTGCACCGCGCCCACCCGCTGCTCAAGCGCCGCGGCACGCTCGTCATTCTATCAGACCTTTTCACCGATCCCGCGCGCCTGTTCACCGCGCTCAATCCCTATCTCCACCGCGGCTTCCGCGTCCACCTGTTCCACATCCTCGATCCCGCCGAGCTTGATCTGGAAAACCGCGGCCTCTCCCGCTTCGTGGACATGGAAAACGACTCCCGCCTGACCATCCATCCGCAGGCGCTGCGCGAGGCGTGGAAACAGGAAATCCTCGCCCACAGCCGCACCCTGCGCGCGCTCGCCGCCGGCCGCCAGGTGGACTACGCGCTCGCCCCGACAAACGAGAGCTACTTCTCACTCTTCGACCGCTTCCGCCATTCATGATAAAAGAAATTAGAGATTGGAAATTAGGAGATTAAGAAATCATGCCCCTAATATCTAATCCCCAATCCCCAATGTCCCTTCAATTTTCATGAGCCTGTTTTTCCAACAACCCTGGCTTCTCCCGCTGTTAGCACTCGCGGGCCTGCCGCTGCTCGTGCACCTGCTGTCGCGCACGCGGCCTCCCGTCTATCGGTTCTCGAATCTCGAATTCCTCCAGCGCGTCGTCCGCCGCACCGCGCGCTTCCGCAAGCCGAAGGACTGGCTGCTGTTAGCCATGCGCACGCTCGCCGTCGCCGCGCTGGCCGCCGCGTTTCTCGGGCCGCTGCTGCTTTCGAAAAACGGAATGCTGCCCGGCGAGAAACGCACCCTCGTCCTGTTGGTCGATCGCTCCGCCTCGATGGCCGCGCGCGACGGCGCCGCCACCCGCTTCGAAGCCGCCGTGCTGGCCGCCCGGAAAACCCTCGACACCCTGCGCCCGGAAGCCGCCAACCTGGTCTGGATCGATGCCGAACCCGCCGCGATTTTCCCCGAACCCGCGCCGAACCGCGCCTTCCTCGGCGAGTCGCTGGAACAAGCCGGCGCCCGCCCGGAACCCGGCGCGCTCGCCCGCGCCTGGGAACTCGCGCTGCGCCAGTGCGCGGTCGGCACCGGCCGCAAGGAACTGGTCGTGATCTCGGATTTCCAATCCAGCGCCTGGAAAAACTTCGACGCCACCGTGCCCCCCGGCGTGAACGCCCGCGCCATTTCCGTGGCTCGCGGTGATTCGCCGAACGTCGCGGTCTCCTCGCTCGTCGCCTCGCCCGCCGAACCGGTGGCCGGTCAGGAAGCCACCGTGCTCTGCCGTGTTAGAAATTTCTCCGCCGAAGCCCGCCGCGCCACGCTCTCGCTCGATGCCGGCGGCCCGCGCCAATCGCGCCAAATCGATCTGCCCGCATGGGGCACCGCCGAAGCCGCGTTCACCATCCGCTGCCCGGCGGCCGGCTTGCTGCCGCTCACCGCCTCCCTTGATGACGATCCCTTTCCCGGCGATGACCGCTGCCACGCGGTGCTGCGCGTCCGCGAGTCCCTGCGGATGGCCGTGGCCGCTCCGGCGAGTTCCCCGGAGTCCAGGGTCGCCCGCTCGCTGGCGGATTCGCTGCCGTGGCTCGACGCGGTCGAGTGCCCGGATGCCGCCAATCCGCCTCCCGCCGATGTTTTGTTAGTCCCCGCGTGGAAAGGCGGCGATCCGGAAAAACTCCGCGCCCTGGCCGGACGAGGTACGACGCTCATCGTATTTCCAAGCCCGGGAATTTCCGCCAAGTCACTGGCCGACCTCACCGGCACCGTGGCGGAATCCGCCGATGGACCGCTCACCCTCGAAACCCGGCCGGAAGGCTGGCAGGCGGCTCCGGTGGAAGGCAAACCGGCGTTCGCGCTGTTCGCCTCGGGCGAGTTCGGCAACCCGCTCGCCGGCGTCACCCGCCAGCGCCTGCGCCTGCCCTCCGGCGTCGCCGCCAAGGGCGAAATGCTCGGACGCTTCGCCGATGGCACGCCCGCCCTGCTCGTATTTTCCACCGCCGCCGCGCCGGTGATCGTGAGCAACCTGTCGCTCGATCCCGCCGCCAGTGACTGGACCTCGCGCGCCGCCTTCCTCCCCGGATTCGCCGAACTGCTCCTCCACACCCGCCCGAAAATTTCGGCGAACCCGTTCACCATCGAACCCGGTTCGCTGCCCGCGTGGTCGCCCGCGGATCCCTCGCAAGCCGCCACCCTCACCCTCGCAAGCCCTGCGGGAAAAACGCTGGCGCTCGAACGGAAAACCAGCGCCACCGGCCCGCTCTGGCAATCATCCGAGCCCGCCGTCCCGGGAATTTACTCATGGCTCGTTTCCGGCCAGCCCGTGCACCAGTCGGTCGCCAATTTCCCCGAATCCGAATCCGACCTGCGCGTGCTGCCGGAACCGCCCGCCTTCGGTCCCGGCGGCCAGACGGAAAAATCCATGGCCCGCGCCGCCATGCTCGACGGCGGTCTGCCGCTGTGGCCGTGGCTCGTCGCGCTCGCGCTGTTAGTCCTGCTGCTGGAACCGCTGATCGCCTCCCCATCCGCTCCGAAATCCTTGTGAACCCACCTCTCTCACTGCCTTACCTGCTCCCGCTGCTGGCGCTCGGCCTGCCGCTCGGGCTGGCCTTGTCGTGGCGTTCCACCCGCGGCCTGCCCTCCTCGCGACGCGCCATGCTGTTAGTCCTGCGCGGCCTCGCCCTCTGCGGCCTCGCCGCCCTGCTGCTCAATCCCGGCCAGTGGGTCAAACCGACCGACACCGCCCAACGCCCGTGGATCATCCTCACCGACACCTCGGCCTCCATGGCGCGCGCCTCCGCGGACACCTCCCGCTACGGCACCGCCCGCGAACTGGCCTCCCGTGCCGCGCAGGATGCCAAGGCCGCCGGATTGCCGGTGCGCCTCCAGACGTTTGACGAGAGCCTGCACCCGGCCGCCGAGACCCTCCCTAACAACGCGAATGGCAAGGGTTCGAAAATCCTCCGCGCCGTCGAGTCCGTGTTCCGTGAAACGTCCGCCGCCGGAGAATCCCCCGCGGGCATTCTCGTTTTCAGCGATGGCCGCCAAACGGAAACGCCCGCCACCGGCGCGCTCGAAGCCATCTCGCTCCGCGCCCGCGCCCGCGAAACTCCCGTCCACACCATCGCCATCGCCGCGGACGAACCGGCGGCGGACCTGATGCTCCGCGCCGCCCGCCCGACCATCCACGTCTTCGCCGGCCAGCCCCTGCGCGTGCCGGTCATCGTGGAAGCCAACGGCCTCGGCTCCCTGCGCCCGACTCTCGTTCTAACGGATTCCAATGACGGGGAAATCGCCCGCCAGACGGTCGATCTAACCGACGGCAAGCCCGCCACGGCCACCTTCGACCTGCCAAGCCCGGAAAAAAGCGCCCGCTGGACCATCAGCACGGACATCCAGAATGGAGAAACCCGCCAGGGCAACAACCGCACCACGGTTTCCATCCGGGTGCTGACCTCGAAAACCCGCGTCTTCCTCGCCGAGGGCGCGCCTTACTGGGATTCCAAATTCCTCGCCCAGTTGCTTCGCCAGCAAAAACACATGGACGTCCACTCGGTGCACCGGCTCTCGGATCAGCGCTATTTCCACATCAATTCCGGCGACGCCGCACCCGCCGAAACCTCGCAGCCGGTTTTCCCGGAAACATTGCAGGAACTCTCGCGCTACGATCTGGTCATTTTCGGCAAGAACATCGACGCATTTCTAACACCATCCCGCCTCGACGCCCTGCGCGCCTACGTCCGCGACCAGGGCGGCGCGGTCCTCTTCGCCCGCGGCAAGCCCGCCACCGCCGACGTGCCCGGCCTCGAACCGTTGGAACCGGTGACATGGGCGAACACCACCACCGCCGATTTCCGCTTCACGCCGAATGCCGAGGGCGAGGCCGCCGGCCTGTTCGGCGAGGCCCTGCCCGCCGCGGACGCCGCGGTTTGGAACTCGCTGCCCGCGCTCAAGGACGGCCGCGCCGTGCTCGCGGTGAAACCCTTCACCCGCATCCTCGCCGAGGGCGCGCCGAGCGGATCGCAAGCCGGGAAATTCCCCGCACTCCTTGTCCGCCGCTACGGCCAGGGCGTGACCGGACTGGCGAATGGCGACGGACTCTGGAAATGGGATTTCTATCCGGAAGCCCGCGACCTCGGAAACATGTATGAGGATTTCTGGACCCAACTGATCCAATGGATGGCCGCCTATTCCGAGTTCCTGCCCGGCCAGGATTTTTCCCTGCATCTATCCGCCACGCAAAGCGAAGCCGACCGGCCGGTCACCGCCACCATCGCCTATCGCGGAAGCCTCCCCGCGCCCGCACCGGTCCTCCGGATCTCCCGCGAGGGCGGCGCGCCGATCGAGGTGAATCCCGCCTCCGTGACCGATCCCTCGGGCCGTCCGCGCTGGCAGGCCACGTTCACGCCGCCCGAGCCGGGCGTCTGGCACATCGCGCTGACAGACCCGCGCGCGCAGGCCCCGCCCGCCCCGACCGTCGAACTCACGGTCCCCTCCCCGCCCCGCGAACAGGACGATCTTTCCCCCGATCCCGCCTTTCTAACCAACCTCGCGCAGGCCACCGGCGGCAAATCCATCACGCCCGCCAGCTTCGACGTGTTTCTGAAAGACACCCTCCACACCGCCAAACCCGCCACCCTTGAATCCGGCGCCATCTGGCAGCCCGCATGGAATCATGTCTGGATCGCGCTGGGCCTCACCCTTTTCCCCGCCACCGAATGGTTCCTGCGCCGGAGGCAGGGACTCGCCTGACCACCATCATGTCCTTCAACCAACAACTCGCCCGCTTCCGCCGCCGCCACCGCGCCGGACGCCTGCTCGCGCTCGGACTCGCCATTATCGCGATGGCCGGGCTCATCGCCGTGGTGCTGATCGGCCTGGATCTGGCGCTGGCTTTTGAAACCCCGGCCCGGGTGCTCGCCTTGAAAATCGCGGGCGGTCTGGCCGTCACCGCCGCATTGATTTCATTTCTAACATCCATGCGTCTTTCACGCCGGCGTGCCGCGGATCTGGCGGATGACGCGCTCGCCTCGCCGCGCCGGCCGGTTTCGGCGGCCCTGGCCATCGATCCGGAAACCGCCGCCACTCCGCTCGGCGCGTTCCTCGCCGGGCGCGCGCTGGATGAAGCGGCGGGCGAACTCGCGGTCCTGCCAGTCAAACGCTCGATCCCCTGGCCGTGGCTCCGCCGCGCGGCGGGCGCGCTGGCCGTCGTCGCGCTGGCTGCCGGAATTTTCCGGGTCTCGGCTCCCGAAGCGTTCACCACGGCGCTTAACCGGATCACCCACCCGGCAGCGGATATTCCGCCGTGGAGCAAATTCCAGTTCGCCGTCAGTCCGCGAAACCCCGCCGTGATCTATGGCGCGGATTTGTTAGTGACGTGCGAATTGCAAGGCGACCGCATTGAAGAACCGGTCGAATGCCTGCTGCGCCAGCCCGGCTGCAACACCGTGCTGCGCCTGCCCGTTTCGCGTGAATCCGCCACCCGGTTTTCCCGCAGGCTGGATGCCGTCACCCAGCCGCTCGAAGTCGCCTTCGCCTGTGGCAAGGCCCGCTCTCACTGGCTGCCGGTGGAGGTCCTGCTGCAACCGAACGTGCTCGCCGCCGCCGTGCAAGTCACCCCCCCGGCCTACATGGGACTCACCGCGAGCCGGGGTTCGCTGGACAGCCGGGAAATTTCCGTGCCGGAAGGTTCGGAAATCGTTCTCGAACTCACCTCGAACCGTCCGCTCGGCTCCGCCACGCTCACCTTCACCCCGGCCCGCAGCGGCACGGCCGAACCGACACCGGTGGAAACAACCGCCGAAATTTCCGGGCATGTCGCCGCGTTTCACTTCACCGCGAACCGTTCAGGAAAACTCTCCGCCAGCATCCGCGATGTGCGCGGTACCGCCTCGGCGAAACCTTCCGAGCTGGTTCTAACCGCCATCCCCGACCAGCCCCCGGTCATCGATCTGGTGTCGCCGCCGCCGCTGTTGCTGGCCACGCCGAAGTCGCAAATCCCGATCGACGCGAAAACCACCGACGACCTCGGCCTCGCCCGCGTCCAGCTCGTCCGCACGCTTTCCGGCTTCCGCGACCGCTCGCAACCCATCGCCAGCGGACTCGCCAAAACCCGCGAGCTGGACGTGAAGAGCGGCCTCGACCTCGCCGCGCTCGGGCTGGAAGCGGGACAAACCATCGAGCTGTTCGTCGAGGCATCGGATCACAATCCATCTCTGTTAGGCCAGGGAGCCTCCGGCATTTCCCGCATCCGGATCATCGCGGAGGACGACTACGCCGCCCGCCTGCGCGCGCAAACGACGCTGCGGGAATTTTCCGCCCGCTTCCAGGCTCTGGCCCGGGCGCAGCGGCAAGCGGACGAGGCGCTGGAAAAAATGGACAAGGCCGCCGACGCCAAGGACCCGGACGCGGCGGAAAAAGCTCGCCGGGAAGCCATGGAGGCCCATCGACAGGCCGCCGAAATGCTCGATCAGCTCGCCAGGGATTTCCCCGTGTTTGAGATTGAAAAGCGGCTGCAGGCACTCGCCGAAAAAGCCGCCGCGGCCGCCCGCGAGAATCTGTCCGCGCTTGAGAATTTCAATCCGGAAGCCGCCGCTGCCGAACAGCACCAGGCGATCCGGGAAATGCGCGAACGCTTCGGCAGGAACCAACCGCAGATGGAGGAGCTCCAGCAAAACGCCGCCACCGCCGCGGAAGCCGGCAAACTGCTGGAAATGGCCGCGAAGTTCCAGCAGATCTATCAGACCCAGCAGTCGCTGGTGAAGCGCATGGACACCCTCGCCAGGGAAATCGCCAAAGGCAACCAGCAGAACAAGCGCCTGCTCGCCTCGCTCGGCGACACCCAGCAGAAAAACCGCGAGGCGCTCGCCGACTTCGCCCGCGAACTCGGCGAGCGCGCCGACGCGCTGATCGATCCCGCACTCCAGCCGTTGCGCGATTCCGCACTGGAATTTCTCGAACAACTCGCGCTCTCCGATCCCGGCAGCGTGATGGAAGACGCCGCCAAACACGCCCGCTCCGGCAGGTCGAACGACGCCGCCACCAATGCCGAACTCGCCCGCGCCTTGTTAGAAACACTGATGCGCCGCCCGGATGCGTTCCCCCAGGCCTGCCAGGGCCAGTGCATGGAATTTCCCATCCCGAATCCCGACGTGAACCAAACCTTGCAACAGCTCCTCGAAGGACTGATGAACCGGAACCCCGGCATGACCCCCAACCCGGGCCCGGGCGGCGGCGGGATGGGCGGCGGCGGCACCGGCCCCTCCGGCAGCGCGATGCCGGGCTTCCCCATGTCCGACCTGCCGGTCATCGGCCCCGAGCGGATGCGGTTCGATCCCGCCTCGCTCGGCGCGTCCGGCAATGGCTCCTCGAAATCCTCGCGCTCCAAACCGCTCGCCACCCATGCCGAAACCGGCACGCTCAAACCCGCCGACACCCGCGACGGAGATTCCGGCGCTCCCGAACTCGAAACCGTCCCCGCCATCTATCGGGAGGCGGTGAAACGCTATTTCACCCCCGGAGAAACACCCGCCCCATGAAAACCATCCTGCTTCTCGCCCTGGCATTTCCGCTCGCCCTGTCCGCCAAGGAAGGCGCCGTGGAATGCGGAAACCTCATCTACGCCGGCACCAAGACCTCGAAGTGCTTCAGCGATGAATTCCTAACAACCGTCCAGCAGAAAACCTCGATCTCCACCGAGCGCCGCTTCAAGCCGGTCAAGCTCGCGGGCGACGAGTTGTTCAAGATCCCCTTCGTCGTCATGACCGGCGAGGGCGACTTCATCCTTACCGCGCCGGAACGGGAAAACCTGAAAAAATATCTCGAAAACGGCGGCTTCCTGCTGGCCTCCGCCTCCTGCTCGAACGAAGCCTGGCGCGGCGCGTTCGAGCGCGAGGTGAAGCGGATTTTCGGCAACGAGTCGCTCAAGGACATCCCGCTCGACCACGAGATTTTCAGGACCATTTTCCCGATCAAGGATCTCAAGCTGTCCCATGGCGGCCAATCCGTCCTGCGCGGCGTGACGCTGAAAAACAAGATCGTCATCATCTATTCTCCCGACGGCCTGAACGACACCTCCCACACCGAAGGCTGCTGCTGCTGCGGCGGCAACGAGATCAACAATTCGATGGAGGTGAACGCCAACATCCTCGCCTACGCGCTGCTGCATTGAGCGCCCGCTTTCATCCAACCCTTTCCCGCCGCGTGTTTCAAAAAACCATCATCCCGTTTTTGTTAGCCACCGCGCTCTTCGCCGGCGCCCAGGAACCCGCGAAGGACGACGCGGCCGTGACGGCGGCGCTCGCCGCCTATGATAAAGGCGACCGCTCGCCGGAACGAATCGCGGAACTGCTGCCCCGCCTCGCCGATCCCGCGCGGCGCGGCGCGGTCCGGCAGCGCCTGCTCGATTCCCCGCCCGTCGCGGAACTCGTTCTACTGTTAGAGCACCCGTCGCTCGCGGTCAGACTCGGAGCGCTGGAGCTTCTCGAAGAACCGGCCGGCGGAGACTTCGGCTTCAATCCATGGAATGCCCCGGAACAGCCGGAAAACGCCGGACCTCTCGCACTCTGGAAACAGTGGTCCGCCAAGGATCATGGAAAAAAAACCAACGCCCCCGCCACATCCCTGCTCGGCGACGACCAGCGCCGCGGCTATCTCCGCGACCTGCTGGGCCGGGACAACGACAAGGCCGCCCGCGCCCGCCACATGCTGGAAACCGACGGCCTCGGCTCGGTGACGTTTCTGGAGGACTTTCTAACCGCCACCCCGGCGCTCCCCGCGGGCGGCCGCGCGCGGGTCCGCCAGGCGCAATACCAGATCGTGCTCGCCCCGCGGCTCGGCCCCGGCTCGGCGGAAACCGCCCGCAACCTGGCTTTCGGCTCGCGCGACCAAATGCTCTCCGCCCTCGCCACCGCCAAAGCCGCCGGCCCCATGTGCCTGCCGATCCTCCGCGACTTCATCGACCACGCCGATCCGCTCGTCCGCGAGACCACCATCGACTCCATCCTCGTGACCGGCGGCCCCGACGCCCTCCCGCTGGTCGCGCCCGTCCTGGAAAAGGAACCGGACGTGAACGTCATCCACGGCGCGCTGCGGCGGCTCAAGGACATCCCCGGCGAGGCGTCCGCGAAACTCGCCGTCTCGTTTCTAACACACCCCGACGAGGACCTGCTGGTCTCCGCCATCCAGACCTGCCTGAAACTCGCCGCCGCCGCTGACAATGACCAGCGCGGCCCGTCCAAAGCCAGGCCCGACGCCGGCGAGGCCGCCATCATCGCCGCCCTCTCCGATCCACGCTGGCGGGTGCGGGTCGCCGCCCTCGAATACGTGGCCGGACGCAAAACGGCCGCGGCGGCGGACAACACGCTTCTACTGTTAGACGATCCCGACGAGTTCGTCCGTTTCGCCGCCATCAAGACCGCCGCCAGCCTGGGACTGAAATCGGCATTGCCGAAATTCAAGGCCGCCTTCATGGCCGACGAGACCATGATCGGTCCCGTGCTCGAAGGCTACGCCGCGCTGGACTCCGCACCCGATGCCGCGATGCTCGACCACCTGGCCAAAGCCGCGCCGGAAGCCCGCATCGCCGCGATCCGCGCGGCGGAATCCACCAAACGCCTAGCCGATCTGGCGATCCGCTTCGCCAGCGATCCGGACATCGACGTCGCCTGCGCCGCGCTGCGCTACCTCAGCTCGGCGAGCGACCGCGTTTCCACAAATCACATTGCCTCCCTGCTCGTTCAGGCACTGCGGTCCGGCCAGCCGGAAAAACGCGCCGCCATTCTCGATCGCCTGAACCTGCCCGCGTCTTCGACCATGGATCCCGCCATCATGCGGATCCTTGGCAATGCTCTCGAACGGCCGGAAAAAACCTCCCTGGACCCGCTTTACGACGGATTTTTAAAACCTCTGGAAACCACCGCATCCAGCCAGCCCGCACCGGTCGTCCACATTCCCGCCGCCCAGACCGCGCTCATCGCCGAGCTGGTCCTCCTGACCCGGGACGGCGGTTCCGCCGATCACCAATACTCCGCCGCCCTCGCCCTCGCCCGCGCCGGCCAGCCCGAGGGTTTCCAAACCCTCGTCCGCCTGCTCCCCGGCCTCTCCACCTCCCGCAAGGCCGCCATCGCCGAGGGACTCAACAAGCCCTCCCACCGCGAAGCCCTCCCGCTGCTGCAAGCGTTGATGCGAGACCCCGTCGAGGAAATCCGCACCTCCGCCGCGGGCCGCGCCCTCTCCAATGACAAGGCCCCGGCCTTCACCCAACTGGTCCTCCACGAACTCGCCCGCCCTGACAGCCTGCTCCAACCGCATGAAATTTACAGCTACTCCTTCGAGTCCGTCGCCCGCAGCCAGTCGTGCGGCCCCGTATTGCGCGCGTGGGCGCTCAAGACCCTGCAGGATTCCAAATCCTCGCCGCCACGGAAAATCCTCGGCTGCATCGCGCTCGGCAACCAGTTCCCCGCCACCGCCGCGCCAATCCTAACAGGACTGGTCAAGGGCTCGCCCGATCCGTGGCTGCGCCGCGCCGCCGCCCGCGCCCTCGGCACCACCCGCCCCGTGGAATGGAAGTCCCTCGTGGAAGCCGTCTCCATGGACCCGTCCCCGTTTGTCCGCGAGACCGTCCCCGCAGCCGTAAACCGGAAACATAAAACATGGATCCACCATTTCGACGACCTCCACTCCGCACAGGACGGCAATTACTATTACGACTCCTCCAACCGCGCCGCCGCCAAACCGGACCCCGCCATTCTCGCCGCGCTCGAACGTCTTGCCGACACCTCGGAAATTTCGCCGACCGTCCGTTTCGACGCGCTCTTCGCCCTCATGACCCGCGGCCGGCCGATCGATGTCAACGCCATGGTGCAACTGCTGGGCCGCCAGCCGGAAAACGCGCGGGCGCCCTATCAGATCGCGGAGTGGTTCGAAAGCGCCGCCAAACAAGTCGGCCCCGGACTGCGCCCCCTCTTCGCCGCGGTCGATACCAAAAACATTTCCCGCAACGAACTGGCGATCCTGAACAAACGCCTCAACCCGCAGAGCTCCGGCACCAAGGCCCCCGTCAGTTTCGCCGCGCTCGGCTCGCACGCCGCCGACCCCGCCGCCACGCAGCAGGCCGCGCCAACTCCGGAAACCCCGGAAAAAATCACCCGCACCAGCCTGCCGGTCGTATTCTTCTTCAAACCCGGCTGCCGCGAATGCACCCACACCCGGGAATTGTTAGACGCATTGAAACGCGACCACCCCGCGCTCGCCGTCGAGGAACACAACATCCTCGAAGCGGACGCCGTCGTCCTCAACCAGGCGCTCTGCGGCCGCTTCGAAGTCCCGTCGCTGAAGCATAACATCGCCCCGTCGCTCTTCACGCAAAGCGGCTTCCTCGTCCGCGAGGACATCCAGCCTCCCGCCCTCGCCGCCCTGCTCGGGAAAACCGCCGCCACCAATCAGGACGACGAGTGGAAAACCATCGCCCGCCCCCAGATCGAGGCCGCGCGGCAGCAAGTGACCCGGCGCTATCAGGCGCTCACCCTGCCCGTCGTCATCGGCGCCGGCCTGCTGGACGGAGTGAACCCCTGCGCCTTCGCCACCATCATTTTCTTCCTCTCCTACCTCCAGATCGCCCGCCGCTCCCAGCGGGAAATGCTGCTCACCGGAGCCGCCTTCATCCTCGGGGTTTTCCTCGCCTACCTCGCCGCCGGGCTGCTCCTCTATCAGACATTGGCCGCGCTCCACCAGCGCTTCTCCGGCATCCAGAACTGGCTGAACCCGCTCTTCGCCGCGCTCGCCCTGCTCGCCGCGCTTCTCTCCTTCCGCGACGCCCGCCGCGCGCGCCAGGGACGGATGGATGAAATGACCCTCCAGCTTCCCGGCTTCCTGAAAGACCGCATCCGCGGCGTCATCCGCACCGGCGCGCGGGCACGCCGCTTCGTCATCGCCGCGTTTCTCGCCGGCATCGCCATTTCATTCCTCGAACTCGCCTGCACCGGCCAGGTTTACGCCCCCATCGTCTATCAGATCCAGCAGGGCGAGCTCGACGCCGTGGCCATGCTCGTCCTTTACAACCTCGCCTTCATCGCCCCGCTGATCGCCATTTTCCTGCTCGCCTACGGCGGCCTGCGCAGCGAATCGCTGATCGCCTTCCAAAAACAGCACACCTTCGCCGTGAAGATCGCGCTCGGCCTCCTCTTCCTCCTGCTGGCCGCGTTCATCCTCCTTGGAAACCGCCTGCTGGAACATTAAGATTTCCTTAGCCGCAAAAAGGCGAAAAAAGAGCGCAAAAACCCGATTCGATCACTCGATTCAATGCCAAGCCGGGCTTTTCAACCTGCGGTTTGTGGCGGACGTGATTCCATCTTAAAGCAAAAACTTCGTTCATTTCCTTTTTTTGCGTATTTTTCATCCTTTTTGCGGCTAAAAATCTTCGCCTGATTTTGATGCGCCCGCCCTGGCCCACCCCCGGAAAAACGCATTGCGGGACTTTGCCCCTTCAGGTAGTGTGCAAGGTGGTAATCACCCCGCCATGACCTATGAACGACACTTCAGAAAACCTGTCCCCGCTCCCCGCCAAAATCCTGGAACTTGAAACCAAGCTCGAACGCCTGGAGCAAGCGGTCATCGAGATCGGCCAACCCGCGGGGCACGAACTCCGGCGGCGTCTCGATGCGTTGAAAATCGAAGAAAAGGCGCTGAAACGGAATTTCGAAGAATCCCAACTCCGGGGCGAACCGGACTCGGTGAGGCTCGAAAAAATCGAGATCCTGCTCCGCCACATCCAGCGTGAGGAAGATTCGCTGGAACACGACGCGGAGTTCCTGCACCAGGCCGCGCCATCCTCCATGGGCATCGCCGTCCAGGCCGGCGCCCAAATGGCCGACTTGTTAGGCCGCGGCGTGAAGCGCGTGCTCGGCGGCCACCATCCCCTCGGCCAATCGGTTTTCGTCAACCACACCCACGACAACCTGACGACCGAATACGGCCTCGTGGACCCCGAGCCAACGCCCAAAGTGCCGGGAGACCGCTAGGAATCACCACTTCCAGCTCCCGGCACCACAAGCAGATTCATTGCTGAATGACGATTGTTGATTGTTGATCTGCGTTCAACTCTCCACCCAGCGTCATATTCCCTCCCAAATCAAAACCTGCAAAGACCGGGAATACGGATCGTTAGTTGGCCCCCCCTTACAAAGATCACTTCTTTTTCCAATACGTGAACAGCAGCAAAGGCCTGTTTGGAATACCGCCAATCAATGATGTGCATGGCCTCCATCCCACCACCAAACTCAAAGCCGCGTCAGACAACCGGCGGTAACGTCCAGCCGAGGTTCGCCGCAGTTCATTGGCTTTTCATGGGCACGGCGGACGGATTCCGTCGCTCCCTGAGCGGGCAACGGTGCCGCATCAAGGAAGGGCGATATCCGATCGCCCCGTCCATGGGACGCCAATGGA
>CAYXZE010000023.1:0-16333 GCA_964469395.1 uncultured Luteolibacter sp. | reverse complement strand
CATCAATGTTTTTGAAGACTTGTAAAAAAAGAACGCAGCAGGTTTTAAGGAAAGAACATCGAACTGAAACCTAAAACGGCTCGTCATCACCCCACGGGTCCGAATTCCCCACCTGCCACTCCTCGACCATTTCCGCGGGGAAATCCTCAAGAAACCGCGACGGGCGGCAGATGACATCGCCGCTGTAGGACTTCGGGTTCATCATCGGGAAAGTCAGATAGAGATCGTCCTTCGCCCGGGTGAGCGCCACGTAGAACAGCCGCCGCTCCTCCTCCAGCATCGGCTGGTCGTCGGCTTCGAGGATCCTCCCGTTAGGAAACTGGCCGTCCACCAGCCAGATCAGAAATACAACCTTCCACTCCAGCCCCTTCGCCTGATGGATCGAAGACAGCGTGACCTTTTCGTCATCCGGCTCGTTCTTGTCACCCGCCGGTTCGCCGTCCACCGAACTCATCAGCGAGAGCTGGGCGAGGAAATCCTGAATGTCATCGAAGCTGCCGCCGTATTGCGAGAGTTGCTCGATGTCGGCACGGCGGTTCTCGAAGTTTTCGAAACTCGCCTGGAGATACTCGTCGTAAACGCCCTCAAGGATGCTGAAAATCATCTCGGCCGGCCGCGCGAACTCCCCGTTCGGCGTCAGTTCGTCCAAGGTATAACAAAGCTGCTCCCAGTGCTTCACCGCTTTCTTCGGCACCTTGAACGTGAGAAATAAATCCGACCACTTCGGCGGCAGCTCCTCCCGGCCCGCCCAGCCGCTTTTCAACCACTCGTTCCACAACTTCCGCGCCGCCATCGGCCCGCAGCCGGGCAGCAGGTTGACCATCCGCATGAAACTCACCTCGTCCCGCCGGTTCGCCACGAAGCGCATGAACGCGGAAATATCCTTGATGTGCGCCTGCTCGAAAAACCGCAGCCCGCTGGTGATCGCGAACGGAATCCCGCGCACCGTCAGCTCCATCTGGATTTCCAGACTCTGGAAATGCGCCCGATAGAGCACCGCCATTTGCTCCAGCGGAATCCCCTCGTCCCGCAGCTCCTGCATCCGCTGCGCGACGAACGCCGCCTGGCTGCGCGGTTCCTCCAGCGCCACCAGCGCCGGCTTCACGCCGCTGCCTTCCCGCGACGAGCGCAGATCCTTTTCAAACCGTCCCGTGTTCGCACGGATCGCCGCGTTGGACAGATCCAGGATTTCCGGCACGCTGCGGTAGTTCGTCTCGATCGTGAAAACCCTGGAACCCGGATAGCGCACGGGAAATCCCAGGATGTGCTCCATGTCCGCGCCGCGCCACGAGTAAATCGACTGCGCGTCGTCACCCACCGCCATCAGGCTGTTCGACCCGCCGACTAACAAATCGATCATCCGCCCCTGCACCGAGTTCGTATCCTGATACTCGTCCACCAGGATGTGGCGGAATTTCTGCTGATAGAGTTCCAGCACGTCCGGCCGCTCCTCGAACAAGCGCACGGTCATCACCAGCAGGTCGTCGAAATCCATCGAGTTCGTCTCCAGCTTTTTCGCGATGTAGCCGGTGCGGACGAGTTCGATTTTTTCCATCCAGTCATAGAAATGGTCGTAGCGCGCGGCGATCACCTCCTCCAGCGACGCGCCGGTATTTTCGACCAGACTGAACATCGACGCCAGCACGTCCGCCTTCGGAAAACGGCGCTGCTTGGTATCAATGTCGCAATTCGCGATCACCGAGGACAGCAGGGATTTCTGGTCGTCCCGATCCAGAATCGAAAACGAGCGGTTGAAGCCCAGATCATCCGCGTGACGGCGCAGAATCCGGCTGCCGATCGAGTGGAACGTCCCCGCCCACAAGTCCGACGTATCATGCGGCACCAGTTCGCGCACGCGCTCGATCATTTCCCGCGCCGCCTTGTTGGTGAAAGTGAGCAGCAGAACTTGTTTCGAGTCGATCCCGTGGTCCAGCAGCCAGGCGACCCGGTAAGTCAGCGTCCGCGTCTTCCCCGAGCCCGCCCCGGCAATGACCAGCGCCTTCCCCGGCGGCGAGGACACCGCCTCGTATTGCTCCGCATTCAGCGCCGCCACGTAATCAATACCGGACGAGGCGACGGGCTGCGGGCGATGAAGGGTGTATTGACGGGCCATGCGGGCCGCCAGCGTGACAGCGGAATCTCCCTCGGGCAACCGATGAGTGATGGAGATTAAGGATCAAGCGGGCGCTCATATCCACTGATGTCCGGTGGAGCTTCGTCCTCCTACGCAGAGAGCGCATCGCAAAACGCTCTTCCCCAGCCAACTCCGATCGCTATTGAGCCACCCAAGGCACAGACCATTAACCAAATAGCCTGCCTCTTCACCACTGCAAGCAATGACCCCCCAAAGAGCACCAATCCCGTCAGGAAGAAGACCCGGTCGTCACTGGAATACGCAATCGGTGAAACAAGGCCTATTGGGGACAGGAATGAGTATCCAATGAGTGTTGGGATCTCTTCTACCGCCCCCCCTCTGGCCAAATAGCCGATGGCAAATCCAGCAGGCATGCCCAGCATCACACATGCAATACTACTAAATAAGGTCGCGTTCCTGGATAGCTTCATTTTTTCAGAACGACCAAAGCGCAGCCGCCCCTACCAGCGGCGTCCGGCGTTATGCGTAGGAGGGGGGAGTTACGGAAGATCATTGAAGCTGGTGGCTGGTAGAGGTCGGTCTGGCGCGCATAGTTCGGCCTATGAAGCTCTTGATATCGCATCGAATCATGGCTTCTTGGGCTGCACCGGTGTGCTAGCCACGGATAACGACAGGAAACACATGAATCGTCTCTGACCACCGTGGTCAATCAAGCTCAGCTTCTCGTGGGATACCCTAGTAACCTCCAAGCTGTGGCGAGCTAGAGCAGTGTTCAGGGAACCAACCAACCTCGTCTTCATTACAGCGGCCTCGAAGTGCCTGTGGAGAACAATCATCTTCGGGTTGTGCATATTCCCTGCTGAACGCTCGGCGGCTCTCATGTCATTCGGTGCAATCTGAACAAGCTGCTCTTTAACATCCTTCTGAAATTCGTCATCGGACAAGATGTCGAAAATACTAATCATGTCGACCAAGCTGACCTCGGTGCTCGATGATAGGTTCTTCAGAGCTGCATCTACTGTGGGCTCTCCACGATCTGGTTGTGTATGACGGCTAAGCACCACACGAGACGTCGTGCGGCCATCGGAACCCGGAATCCGCCGAATTTCCCATCCTGCATGAGCCGATGAGACCGCGAACTGGATGACGATGGCTACGATTTGCAGAATCTTCATGGGCAATGGCGAGTGATGCTCTGTCAATTGGCCGAACATTACTGCTCGTTCCATCAGAGGATAGTTGATATCGTTCGGGTTTGACGAGAAGAATCCCGGCGAAATTCCCCGAACGATTGGCCACCCAACGGCTTGTCACGATGGCAAGCGACACAGCAGACGGTCACAGACCGCCGCTACACCCGCAGGCTAAGTGTGGCCTGCGTCCCCCCGCCCTCCGCAGGCTCCAAGGTGATCGTGCCGCCATGCAAATCCGCGGTTTCCCGGACGAGGGTGAGGCCGAGGCCGGTGCCCTTGCGCTTCGAGGCGTGGTGGCGCAGCGAGTAAAAGCGCTCGAAAATCTTTTCCCGCGCATAGTCGGGCACCCCGGGGCCGTGGTCGCGGATGGTTAGAACCACATGCCCGTCGGCGGACTCCACGGCAATTTCCACGCGACTGCCCACAGGCGAGAAATCAATGGCGTTTTCCAGCAGATTCGTCACCGCCGCACGCAGGATGAAGGCATCTCCCCGCAGCAGGATGGGCGCGGCACCGGCGGATTCTTCGAGCACCACACCCGCCACCTCCGCCAGCGGGCGGGCTTGGTCGATCGCGCGGGCGACGATGGCTAGGAAATCAAGCTCCCCCGACTCCTCCAAACTGGCGCGGCCCTCGATTGCGGAAAGTTCTAACAAACGATTGATCAGGCGCTCGCTGCGGGCGGTTTCCGCGCGGATGTTATCGAGGAAGCGCTTGCGGACCGCCACGGGCATTTCCTCATCCAGCAACTCCGCCGCACCGCGGATGGCGGCGAGCGGACTTTTCATTTCATGGGTCAGTGTCTGGATGTAACGCTCCGCATAGCGGCGGCCCTCCAGCACGTCGCGCATCGAATCGAGCGCGCGGGCCAGCGTGTTGACCTCGCGGCCGATGCCGATCTTCGGTTTGGCCGGCCGCTCGCCGCGTTCGATAGCGCGGGCGTATTCGGTGATCCGGCCAATGGGACGGAACAACCAGAGGAACACCACGACGATGAGAAACAGAATCCCGCCGCCGATCAGACCGCAGGCGGTGTAAATGATCCGCCGCCGCTCGCGCACCAGCGGGAGGACATCCGCCTGGGGCTTGAATACGGTTAGAACGCCGTCAGGCTTCGCGGGATCCCCCACGGGAGCGGCAACGTAAAAAACCGAGGTGGTCGAGTCATCCTTGAAATCCCTGCTGCTGCGCGCGCCGTAGCGACCGGTCAGGGTTCGGACCACATCGAGCTTCTCGGAATAATTCTCGCCCTCCCGGCGGCCGCCGTCGGAATCGAAAATCACGAGCCCCTTCGAGTCCGTTAGATAAACGTGGATGCCGACCTTGGATTTCACATGCTCGAAAATCCGGGCCTCGATTTTCCGGCGATGCGCTCCCTCGAAAGCTTTCCGCAGCCCGTCGGGTTTGAAATGATTTTCCCGGACCTCGTCGGCGACCACCTCGGCGAGGACGTTCGCCACATCCACCATGACTTCCTCCGTCGCCTGGAAAGTCTGCGGCTCCACCTCCGCCAGGAAATGCAGCGCGAGCTGATAGAACCCGAGCGTGATGATGAACGCGATGAAAAACAGAGTGACCCGGGTGAAACGCATGGCGGCAGGGAATCACAGGGACAACAGATAACCGAGCCCGCGGCGCGTCTGGATCAAATCCTCCGCACCCTCGCGAACGGCCCGCAGCTTGGCACGGATGGATTTCACATGCGCGTCGATGGTGCGGTCGGTGACGGCGCCGGGGTCCTGCCAGGCGTGTTCGAGGAGCTGGTCGCGGGTGAAGACGCGGCCGGGTTTTTCCAACAGCACGAGCAGCAGCTTGTATTCATGCGCGGTTAGATCGAGCGTCTCGCCGTGGCAGTGGATGCGCATCGAAGAGGTGTCGTGATGCAGGACTTTTCCATTCGCGGCAGACGCACCGGCCTGCGGCACGGGTGCCGCGGGTTGGGAGCGGCGCAAAATCGCCCGGACCCGCGCCACGATCTCGCGCGGGGAAAACGGCTTGGTCACATAATCGTCGCCGCCGAGTTCCAGGCCGAGAATCCGGTCCACCTCGGCATCGCGGGCCGTTAGAAAAAGCACGGGAATGGCCGAACTCGCACGCAGACGGACGCACACGTCGAGGCCGGTCATGTCGGGCAGGCCGATGTCGAGGATCGCGAAATCAAATTTCCCCCGCGCCGCGGCCGCAAGGGCATCCGCCCCGGTCAGCGCATGGACGACTTCGAAGCACTCGGTTTCAAGGGCATAAACGAGGGTATCGGCGATCGCCGGTTCATCTTCCACCAGTAGGACGCGGGGCATTTCTGGATTTGAGCCCCTCCCCGTGAAATGCCAATGAAGAAAGCATGAAATTTACCCCCCGGAGTGCCGGAGGCCCGCAACTCGAAGGCGGCAGCCCAAGGAGCGGCGGAATCCGTCCGCCGCGTCCATGAAAAAGTCAATGAACCGAGCAAGGCGCTTTCCATTGGCCTCCCATGGTCGGGGCGATCGGATATCGCCCCTCCTTGGTGCGGCACCGCCAACTTAAGGGGTGCGGACATTCCTGTCCGCACGGTCCATGGAAAAGCCAATGAACCGAGCAAGGCGCTTTCCATTGCCCCCCCATGGACGGAACGATCGGATATCTCATCTTGGAAACACGGACTGGACGCGCCGCAGGGAACCCGGAACTTGTGCGGACAGAACTACATCCAAAAGCTTACCGCACTCCGGAGCTCACTCGAAATCAAACGTCTTCCGCCTCTCAGGCAGGAGTTTGAAACGACCGCCATTCGCCTGGCGGATCGGGTCGAAAACCGAGTCCATGCCGACGGACTTGATCTCGCAAACCTGGGCCATCAACTCGCCTAACCGGCCCTTTGGAAATCCCCGCTCTTGAAACCAACAGAGATACTCGACGGGCAAATCCATGATCGGCACACCGGCGGGCGGATAGGCCTTAATGCCGAACTTGCCGAACGGGATCCGCGTTTTCCCGATCTCGACAAGCAGATTGCGGAAATCCTCGCGGTCGATTTCGGGGATCCCAGCCACCGCAGCGGTTAGTTTTTCGCGGTTTCCGCAGGCTTCGGCGAGTTCGCCTTGAGCGCGCCTTCCGTCTGGCCCTTGAACCACGCGTCATACTCCTCCTTGGCGACGACTTCCATGGTGCCGACCATGTTGCCATGGCCCTCGCCGCATAGCTGGCCGCAAACGACATAGGTTTCCAGCGTCTTGACCGGAGTGAACCACATCGGGATTTCCTGCCCCGGGATCGCGTCCTGCTGGATGCGCATCGGGACGATGGCATAGTTGTGAATCACGTCCTTGGCACCGATGTTGAGCACGGCGGGCTCATTAACGGGAAGCTTGAGGATCGGAGCGGTGAAATCATCCAGCGCGTTCGGGTCGGTGTAGTCGATCCCGAGATCGTTCGTGCCGGAAATGAGGTTGGGATCGCGGCGGCCAAACTTGTTATCCGCGCCGGGATAGTGATAAATCCAACCGAACTGATAGCCAACCACCCGGACGCGGTTCGGGTTGAGGTTCTGGACGCTTTTCCAGTTATCCACCCGATCGGCCCAGAGCGGGAATGCGAAACCGAGGAGCAACACGGCCTCCACAATGATCACGCCGACTTCCAGGTGGCTGGAAAGATGGCTGCGGACGCCCTCATAGGAGGCTTTCGGGTGATTCTTGTGCCAGAAGCGGATGATGCAGTAGAGGAAGAAAATCGTCCAACCGATGAACAGGGCGAACATGAACCAATGGACAACGTCAATCATGTGATCGACATCGCCGCCGTGAGCGGAAAAGTTCTCCGGAATGCCTAGAAACTTGGATGGACTCATAGTGATGAAATTCTAAATCTTAAATCAAAAACAAAGGGCTCAACGCGCGGACTCGTTGGGAATATAATCGTCTGAAAGCGAAGGATCGATATGCGCCTTTTCGCGGCGCGCGAGGAAGACCATGAAATAACCGATTCCGGCGAGCATCGAGAGGACCACTCCCAGCAGGAAGAAGATCGACCAGCCCGCGGCATCACCGCCACCTTCCACCATGGTGGTGCGGCAGGTGGAGCAAGCGAGGAAGTGGTTGAGAAGATTCATGAAAAGCGCGGATGTCAGATGTGGATCCGGGTGATTTTCCGGTAAAAGCAGACGCCGTAAACGGGCATCAGCAGCGCGCCGGCCACGCCGACGATTCCAAGCGCCGTCACCACGCCGGATTTCTCAGGCGTGAACCCGAACGCCCACGCCGTCAGAAAGAGGCAGAGCAAGGTGCTGACGGTCACGAAGACGAGATGGAATCCTTTGATGGACATGGCGGGAGTGCGGTTGGCGGATCAGTGGCCGGAGTAGAAGAACTTGTCGACGATCGGATCGCCCATGGCGAGGGCGGTCAGGAACGCAAGACTGCAAACCATGCACAGCCCCGAGCCGAACAGCCAGTAAACGGCCTTCTTCTCGTGATTGAGGTGCATGAACACATAGGCAACCAAAGTCGCCTTGATGCTGGCGATCAACAGACCGAGAACGCAGTCCCATTTGTCGAAACCGTGCCTGCCGACGTCCAGCGCGGGAACGGTGGCGACGAGCACGGTGATGATCGTTCCAAGGAACAGGATGCCGCCGACAAACATATAGGTCCGGACGGACTTTTTAATCGCTTCAGGAGTATCAGCCATGAGGTTATTCGTTAAAAGTTAAAGGTGATAAGATTTCCGTGTCTTACATCAAATACAGGATCGGGAAGACGAAGATCCAGACCAAGTCCACAAAGTGCCAGAACAAGCCGCCGATCTCGACGCGGTTGGCGAGCCACTCGGGATTGGAAAGATACATCTTCCGGCCGAAGAACAAATAGTAGGCGAGCACCAGCGCGCCGCCGATGACGTGCAGGCCGTGGAGACCGGTCATCGTGAAATAGATGGCGTAGTAGGTATTCCAAGCCGGAGTGAATTTGGCGGCGAAGCCGACTTGTTCGCGTGGAACAGAGAAGCCGGGGAAGGTTACCCTGCCATGCCCTTCTTCGGCATGACCGTCTTTCTCATCCGGATTGCGGGCCTTGTAGTTCGGTCCCATGAACTGCTCTTTCGTGCGATTGAGGAAGTCCAGTTCGATGCCGTGCTTCTCCTCACCCATCTTGGCCAAGTCCTCCCAGCCGAGACGATAGAGTTCCTTGTGGGTCGGCTCACGCCCGCGGACGGCCAGATCTTTTTTCAGCTTGTCGATTTTCGCCGCGTGCCATTTCCAGGCGTCCTGGACAAACGGGCTGTTTTTCATCAGCCATGAGTTCTGAATGGCGATTTCAGGATCAATCCCCTTTTCCTTCGCCTTCATGACCAGGTGCTGGAAGTCGATCGCATCCACATAATGGAACACCATCGGGCTTTCCAACAGTTTGCCGGAGACCACCGTGTCGTCACGCAGCGTGGATGAGCCGTCCGCTTCCTTGATGTCGCGCGGGTGGAAATCGAAACGGGCCGGCGGCTCAACCGTGAAGGCGACACTGGGAATCTCACCCAGCAATTTGGGAGCGAGAGCGGCCGCATCGATGTTCACATTCGGAGCCAGATCGCGGTCCTTTGCATTCGGATTGCCGGCATGGGCTTTTTTCCACTCCTCGCGCAAGTTGGCGGTGCGAAGCGCGCCATTGTGGCTGCGGGCCGCGAGATGAGCTTTCTGAATGCGGTTCAGAAGCTCGACGGAAAGCGATTCTCCCGCCTTCGCGATCACTTCGGCTGGCTGGCCTTCTTTCGTGACGGTCGAGACATCGGCAGCGAGCGTGATCTTCGACTGGCGATGACCGGCTTGGGAAAGCAACTCTTCCACCCATGGCTTGTAGAAGCGAACGGTGTTGAAGGTCAGCTTCGAGGTTTCCACGAAAATGAGGTTTTCCTCGACCGGTTTGCCGTTGTGATCGGGTTCTTTTTCCACTCCGAGGTGTCCCTCGATGACCGTGTAGTCCTTCATCCGAAGGGCCTGGTGATGGAACTTCACGTTGTATTCGATCCCCTTGAGAATCATGAAGACCACCGCGCAAGCGACCGTGATGCCCATGAAAATCTGGAACCGCCGCCAGTTGCGGAGCTTGAGCGAGGCCCAGGCGAAGACCACCGTGACCGACGAACCGATCAGCACGAACGTGTTGATCAAACCGGGAAGCACCGGCAGCGTGCGCTCCGGCCACGGGAAGTCGGCACCGATACGAAGGAAGACGTAGGCCGAGAAGAAACCGCCGAAGAGCATGACTTCGGAAGCCAGGAACAACCAGATCGCGATCTTCGAGTTGAAGAGGCCGGTGTCCTTGCGGGGAGTGACGACGTAGGGAATTTCCATTGGAAAAAGAGAGAAAGCGTGTGAGTTGAATTAGTGCTTCGCGGCCGGCTTGTCGGCGGTTTCGAGATGCTTCGGCGCGGTCCATTGAGGAAGGAAGTCCTCATCGCAATCCGGACGGCTGTATTCGTAAGGACCGCGATAGGTGACCGGGTCGGTGAGAAAATTGCCGTGGCCCGGAGGCGTCGGGGTGGCCCACTCCAGCGTGGTGGCGTCCCATGGATTGTCGCTGGTGACCTTTTTGCCGAATTTCCATGAGGTGAAAAGATTGATGACGAAGAAAATTTGGAAGAACGCCATGGCCCAGACTGCCGACGACATCAAAATGTTCATGTCGATGTATTCGACCACCGTGTTGCCGAAGACGTTGACGCTGTCAGCCCCCTTGGACAGGTAGGCGTCGCCCCCGTTATACCAGCGGCGGTGGAAACCGGCCATCCCCTGCACGAGCATCGGGAAGAAGATCAGGTTCATGCAGATCAGGCTGGGCCAGAAGTGCAGGTGATTGAGCGTCCTGCTCATGAAGCGGCCGGTGATTTTCGGATACCAGTGAAGCACTCCGGCGAAGAAACCGAAGAGAATGCCCGGGGCCACGACATAGTGGAAGTGACCGATCACGTAGTAAGTATCGTGCAGGTGAAGGTCGGCCAGGTTGAAGGCCAGCGGCAGACCGGTGAGACCGCCGATGCCGAACATCGGGATGAACGCGCAAGCCCACATCATCGGCGGCGTGAAGCGGATGGAGCCGCCCCACAGCGAGATGAGCATGGCGGTGATGATGACCACCGAAGGCACGGAGATGAGCACCGTGGTCGTCTGGAAGAAAGTGGAAACCGCGGCGCCCATGCCGGTCATATACATGTGGTGGGCCCACACGACGAAGGACAGGAAGCCGAGAACCAGCACCGAGTAAACCATGGACTTGTAGCCCCACAGCGGCTTGCGGGTGTTCGCCGGAATGATTTCGGAGACGCAGGCGAAGGCGGGAAGCAGCAGCACGTAAACTTCCGGATGGCCAAGGAACCAGAACAAGTGCTGGAACAGCAGCGGCGAGCCACCACCGGACAGATCGGCGAGTCCTTCACTCTTCGTGAAAAGGCCGGATGGCATGAAGAACGAGGAATGGCCCACGCGGTCCATCAATTGCATGATGCCGGCGGCTTCCAGCGGTGGGAAGGCGAGCAGCAGCAGGAAACCGGTGACCAGCATCGCCCAGACGAAGAACGGCATCCGCATCCAGGTCATGCCGCGGACGCGGAGATTGATGATGGTGGTGATGAAATTAACAGATCCCAGCAGCGACGAGGTGATCAACAACACCAGACCGACCAGCCACTGGGTTTGTCCGGCGAGCCATTGGTTGACCACCTGACCGTCGGCGAAACCGGCGAGCGGCGAGTAGTTGGTCCAACCGGATTTGGCCGAGCCGGATTCCAGGAAGAACGAACCGCACATGACCAGGCCGCCGAGCAGATAGACCCAGTAGCTCGCCATGTTCAGGCGGGGAAACGCCATGTCCGGCGCGCCGATTTGCAACGGAGTCACGTAGTTACCGAAAGCACCGAAGCCCAGCGGCACGACCCCGAGGAACACCATGATCGTGCCGTGCATGGCGCCGAACATGTTATAGGTCTCCCCCGTCACCTTGCCGTCCTGCAGCCAGCGGGCCTTCCAGCCATCGGTGAAAACCCAGCTCATCCACTCGGGAAGCGGCTGGTGCGGATAGGCGATGCTCCAGCGCATCACCATCATCAGATAGAATCCGAATGCCAGGAACAGCAGCGCGGTGATCCCGTATTGGATACCGATCATCTTGTGATCGGTGGAAAAGACGTATTTCCGGATGAATCCGGGATCATGGTGGTGATCGTCGTGATGGGCGTCGTGCCCGGCAGGTGAAGTGGCGTGAGAACTCATAATTCCGTCTTGCGGCGTGGTGTGATCCAAAAATTGGGGAAAGGAAATTGCAAAAAATGCGGGTTAAGGAGCCTTGGCGGGTGCCAGGGTGATCGGGTCGAGCATCGTCTTGGGATCGAGCACCTCACCCGGGAGTGTCTTGACATGATCGGCAGTGAGCTCCGCGCCGGTCACGGACTTGCCGGCGTTCTTGCGGGCGGCGGAAATCTCAATGGCGGCCTTGGCCATGTCGATGGAAACCACGTCTCCCTTGGTGTTGCCGAAGTTGTTGCGGATATAGGTCATGATGCCCGCGAGTTCCTCGGGCGACATGCCGATTCCCTGGGGCGGCATGGCACCGTAGGTTTTTCCATCGCTGATGGGACCTTCGAGTCCATTGAGAATCACCATCGCCAAGCGCTCGGTCTCGCCAGTCACCCAAGCCGAACCGGCGAGGGAAGGAAAGGTCGAACCATTGCCCTTGCCGTCCGCACCGTGGCAGCCCTGGCATTTCGCGGAAAAAATCTTCGCGCCCTTCGCGCTGTAGGCGGCGAGCGCCTCCTTCGGCACCGCGCCTTTATCGTCCCCGCCACTGGCGGGAGTCCGGACATAGCCTTCGCGGAACGTGCTGTTATAGGCGAACAAGCGGCCGCCGGTGCCGAGGATGCCGCCGGCGATGAGCAGCACCACGCCGCAGGCGACGAACGCCCACAACGAGATCGGCGCGATGCCATTGTCAACAATTCGGTTTTCGCGGGCGCAGGCGGCGGCTTCGCGGACCACGCGACCGTGGGCCTCGGCCACATTGATCGAGTCCTCGAGGTCTGGCTTTTGATTAGGCAGGGACATGTTTGAAAATTCAGATAGGGATCGGTTCAATCAAGGGCTCTCAACCCTCCTTCTTCGCCGGGGCGAAATCCAACACGGCGGGGACCTTCTGGTCCTTTTTGAGTGACAGCAAATAGGAAATCAGCGCCTTCGCTTCCGCAGTCGGAACCAGCTCGGTCTTGCCGTCCTTACTGACGGAAAGCGCGCTGTCCGAAGGATTGCCCTTGACCGGCTGCTTCGTGAACAGGAACGGATGCGGCGGGCAGGTGGACTTGTAGCGCTCGGGGTCCTGGCGCGGATTGTAAAGGTGGGCGAAAAGCCACTTGGATGGATCCTTGCCGGCGGCATACCGGGCTTCCACACGGCGACCGAGGTTGGAAAGATCCGGCCCCATCCGGGAAACCCCGATCTGCGCGAACTTCTCGCCGAAGAAATCGTAGGCATTCGTCTCACGGCGGGTATCGCCGCGCTCCTCATCCGCCTGCAAGCCGCCCCAGTCCTCGCGATACAGGTCGTTGCCGGCATACGTCGGCCGCACGACCTGAGTGTGGCAGAGATAGCAGCCGTTCTCGGCATAAATCTGCGCGCCATCAGCCACCCGGCCGGTGCGTTTGGGGAAGAAAATGCCGGTGCCGCCATCGGTCGCCTCGTTGAGTTCGATAGGCGCCAGATTACGCATCTTGACGAATGGCACGACGATGATCGCAAGCCAGGCGATGCCGAAGCTGGCGGATAGTCCGAGAATGAAAGTGCGGAAGCTCATTAGATATGAATCTGAAATTTGAAACCTGAAATTCCTGGTTAGTGGGCGCTCACGTAGCCGGGGCCGGCGTTGTCGATGTCACCCTCTTCGCCGTGCGGACCCACACCGTGCCCGTGTTCGGAAACCAACAGGGTCGGGTGCGAGCTGCGACGACCGAGGCGCAGCCACATCAAGGTGAGGTGAATGAAGAAAAACACGTTGGAGAACAGAATGAAGCACCAGGCGATGGTAGTGGCCACGGCGTATGGGAACGCGCGGGTGGCGGCTCCCTGCCAGGGCTGCTGCCAGGTTTCCTGACCGATCCCCTGCTGCAAGCCGCCGAACAGCGCGACCAACGCCACGGTGATGATGCCATAGACCGAGAACAGGAAGTGCATCTTGATCAGGCGGCGGGAAAGCCACTCGCGGCGGGTCACCCGCGGCACGATGAAGTAAACCGCACCGAACATCACGAAGCTGAAGAAACCGTAAAGCGCGAGAATTTCAAAACCATAACCGGACATCGAGAACTGTGTGAGCGGCAGTGTCGTTTCAGGCAGGTTCAGGATCACTCCGGCGAAGGCGAGAATGAGCAACCCGGCAATACCGGCGGTGGTGAAGCGCAGCGACGGGCTGCCAGACATGGTTTCCTCGGAGGAAAGCATCGTGCGGAGCAGGTTGATCGCGGCGGTAATGGCCGGCACGAACAGCAGCACCGTGGCGGCGGCTCCGATATATGGCAGGAAGTATGGAATCGGCGCGCCGGTCAGTTTCTGCATGCCGGCCCAGGGCGCGATCACCGCGAGCGACCAGAAACCGAGTTTCGCCAGCGAGTAGCTGTGCACCGGGCGACCGGTCACTTTCGGCGCGAGATAGTAGGCGGTGCCCAGCGCGACCGGAGTGAAGAACAGGAAAATCAGGGCGGACTTATACCAGGCGTTGATCCCCGCGCCCATCACCGGATGACCCGGCAGGCAGTGAAGCAGCGTGTTGACGGTGATGAAAACCCACGGAAACCACACCATCGCGGCAAGGATATACCATTGCGAGATATAGACATGGCCCTCGGGACGCACGCGGAACTGAATGAACGACCAGATCACGATCACAAAGTAGCTGGCGAGCAGCACCGGCCAGGTGAAGGCGGGAAATTCCATCCACGGCATGCCCGTGCCGTTGCCGGAAAGAATGCCGAGAACTCCCAGCGACACGCCGAGATTCCAGACGTGTCCGGCTGCGAGAATGAGTCCGGCGGCGGTGCATTCCTTGCGGGAGAGACGGGCCATCAGCCAGATGATTACCGCAAAGGCCGCTTGAAATCCCCAACCATAGACAAACGCATTGATGTGAGCCGGGAAAACACGGCCGTAAGCGAGCCACGAACTGCAAGGCAGGAAGTCGGGACTGTGAAACTTGGCCGAGGAAATGATTCCTAACACAATCGAAACGGCGAGCCAGGCGGCTCCGCTGGTCATGAAGAACATCACCGGATGGCGCAGCGAGCGATCAATCCCCGCGCGAAGCAAGGCGTCCTGATCTGTGGTGGTGGGGATGGCGGATGACATCGGCTTTGAAATTGAAAAATAAAAATTATGGCTGGGTGAGTTCCGCTGCGGTGACGGGCGGCTTGCCCACTTCACTGCGGAGCGCGGCGACTTGCTCGGGCTTCACGGCGGATGCCTTGTTGCCGAAGCTGTTGCGGACGAAGGTCAGCACCGCGGCGATCTGCTCGTCCGTCTGATAGTTGAGCGGAGCCATGGGGGCGGGCAGGTTGTATTCCTTGCCGGCCACCGTGATCGGTCCCTGCATGCCGCGGAGCTGGATGCGGATGAGATTGGAAATCGGTCCGGTGACCCACTCGGATCCAGCCAGCGGCGGAGCCAGCGGGGTTCCCTCGCCGTTCTGCCCATGGCAAGCGGCGCAAAGCATGAAGGAAACCTTGCCGGCTTCCATCACCGCGGGATCGATCGGACCGTCAGCGGCTGGAGCATCGATCTTCGTGGTGTCCACTGCCGGAGCGGACGCGAGTTGTTTGGCGGTTTCAGAACCGGGAACCACTTGAGCTGGCACTTCGACAGCCGTTGGCTTGGAGGCGGCGAGTTGTTTCCCTACCTCACCGATGGCCGCTTCGATGGCTTCGGCAGGAAGACTTGCAGCCTGCGCGGCGTCGATCTTCGCCTTCGTTTCATAGCGTGGCTTGGCAGCGGCGTCCTCCAGCGTCGCCGGCTCGGAGCGGACGAAAAGCCAGATCACCGCCAGCAGAATGGCGAAGATGAAAAAGGTGCCGAGGCCCCACCAGAAGGTGGTGAAGCGGATGATCGCATTGTCGCGGGAGTGGTCCATGTGCTAAAGAGGAAATCAGTTGGAAACGTTCGCGGATTCGAGGATGCGCGGATCGCGGTTGGGATAGAGCGAGTGTTGGCCGAGGGCGCGGATGAGGAAGAACACGAAAGCCGCGCCGATGGTGACGAAGGCGAGGATGTCGCCCCAGAACGCGTCGGGAATGGACGGTTTGATTTCGCCGAAGACTTTATGACCATCCAGCACCACTTTGCCCGCCGCATCCTTCACCATCAGGTTGCCCAGCGAAATGCCGCGCTCCGGAATGGTGATCAGGTAGTGGTCGAGGGCGTGCATGCACAGCGTGTAAACCGCGACGATCGAGAGCAGCTTGGGGTTCTTCTTCAGCCAAGCTTGCAGCAGGACGACGAACGGCACCACGAAGTGGCCGAAGACTAGGAAATACATCGCGACGTTCCAGTTGCCGGTGTTGCGGATCAGGAAATACGAGGTTTCCTCGGTGATGTTCGCATACCAGATCAGGAAAAACTGCGAGAAGGTAACGTAGGCCCAGAAGGTGGTGAAGGCGAACATCAGCTTGCCCATGATATGGAAATGCTCGGGACCGGTGACGTGCTTGAGGTGGCCCATGCTCTTCAGCCAGGTGCAGACGATGACGCCGACGGCCATCGAGTTCAGCGCAGCTCCGGCGAAGAGATAGACGCCCCACATCGTGGAGAACCACTTGTAGTCGAGACCCATCGCGAAGTCGAAACCGGTGAAGGTGATCGTGAGCGCGAAGATAATCAACGGATAGTTCGAGTGATAGCGGGCCTTGAGCAAACGCCAGGTGCCGGGAGTCGGATCGGTGTCCTGGTCGGTCGAAATCTTGCGGAGGAGAATGATGACCGCGCTGAAGGCGATTGCATAGAACGCCACCCGTCCATACCAGAACGGCAGGTTCATGAACCAATGCTTGTTAT
>CAYXZE010000022.1:0-16469 GCA_964469395.1 uncultured Luteolibacter sp. | reverse complement strand
CCGGGGTTGCGGTGGGTGGGGCGGTGTGTAAGCTGTCCCGCGTGGCGGATTTTTCCTTAACATTTCTCGGGACGGGGACCTCGGTGGGGGTGCCGGTGATTGGTTGTGATTGCGCGGTCTGCACGTCGGAGGACCCGCGGAACAAGCGGCTCCGGTCGTCGGTGGTGGTGCGGGCGGGGGGGGCGACGCTGCTGGTGGATTCCGGGACGGATTTGCGGATGCAGGCGCTGCGGGAAGGGCTGCGGGAGATCGATGCGGTGATTTATACCCACGCGCATCTGGATCATGTGGCGGGATTCGACGAGTTGCGGGCGTTTTGCTGGCGGAAACGCGAGCCGCTGCCGCTGCATGCGACGGAGGGCTGCATGGCGACGCTGCGGCAGATGTATGGCTGGGCGTTTTCTCTGGAGAAGCTGGTGGAGGGCTATGTGAGGCCGGACGCGCGGTTGATCGACGGGCCGTTTTTTTACGGGGATTTGAAAATCACGCCGCTGCCGGTGGAGCACGCGTCGGTGGAGACGATCGGGTTCCGCTTTGATTTTCCGGGGGCGCGGAGTCTGGCGTATATTTCGGACGTGAAGCGCATTCCGGCGGATACGATGGCGTTGATGGCGGGGGTGGACGTGCTGGTGGTGGACGCGCTGCGGACGGCGACTCATCCGACGCATTTTTCGCTGGCGGAGTCGCTGGCGGCGATCGAGGAGGCGGGCGCGCGGGAGGCGTGGCTGACGCACATGACGCATGAGTTCGACTACGAGACGCTGGACGGGCAATTGCCGGCCGGGGTGCGGGCGGCTTGGGACGGGTTGCGGATTTCGCTGTGAGGGGCCTTGCATGATCCGGCCATCCGGGCATGCTCTGCGCGATGAGAACGATTGCCTTGGTTTTGCTTCTGCTGGCGGGATTCCCGGCGGTTTCGGGCGCGGCGATTTCCCCCGGATCGGTGGCGGTTCTCTACAACTCGGCGGTTCCGGAATCGCGGAAACTGGCGGAAATCTATCGAAAGGCGCGCGGCATCCCGCAGGAAAACCTGATCGCGCTGGACATGCCGGTGACGGCGGACATTTCGCGGGTGAATTATGACCAGCGGATTTTGAAGCCGCTGCGCCGGGAGTTCGACGGGCGGGGATGGTGGAAGCGCCGATCGGACGGGAAGGTGTTGCTGCCGGTGGTGAACAAGATCCGGGTGCTGGTGACGATGCGCGGCGTGCCGTTGCGGATTCAGCCCGTGCCGAAGAAACCGGGTGCGGCGGAGTCCAAGGATCCGCTGGCGGGGCGGGACGAGGCTGCGGTGGATTCCGAGCTGGCGATGTTCGGAGTGGAAGGCGTGGCGACGGAGGCGGTGTTGCAGAATAAGTATTATAAAAGCGAGCAGTCGATCTCCGAGGCGAACCTGCCGTTTCTGGTGCTGACGGCGAGGATCGACGCGCCGTCTTACGCCACCTGCGAGCGGATGATCCGCGATGCGGTGGAAACGGAGAAAACGGGGCTGTGGGGGCGGGCCTATGTGGACATCGCCAACAAGTTCCCGCAGGGCGACCAATGGCTGGAGGCGGTCGTGAAGGCAAACGCCCGGGCCGGCATCCCGACGGTGGTGGACCGCTTCAAGGACACGCTGCCGAAGAATTATCCGATGACCGACGCGTCGCTTTACTATGGCTGGTATGACCTGCACGTGAGCGGGCCGTTTCTGAACACCCGGTTCCGGTTCCGGAAGGGGGCGGTGGCCATGCATTTGCATTCGTTCAGCGCGGCACAGCTTGCCGACGGCTCGAAAAACTGGAGCGGTCCGCTGCTTGAAAAGGGGGCGGCGGTGACGGTGGGAAATGTTTACGAGCCGTATCTTCATTTGACCCATGATTTCAGCATCCTTCACCAGCGTTTGCTGGCGGGATTCTCCTGGGTGGAGTCGTGCTGGATGGCGATCCCGGCGGCTTCGTGGCAGGGAGTGGTGCTGGGGGATCCGCTCTATCAGCCGTTCCGGCATTTGAACGGCGGCGGGGTGAGGCTGGATTCGGACATCGAGTTCCGCGCGCTGAGAGCCGCCGCGCTGGAATGGAAGGACAAGCCGCTGGAGCGCCGGAACCAGTTGGAAAAAGCTGCGGACCGGATGAGCAGCGGGGTGCTTGCCGAGGCGGTGGCGCTGGATTGCCTGCTGCGCAACGAGCCTGCCGCCGCCGCGCAATGGTTCCGCACGGCGAAGAGATTTTATGTGAAAACCGAGGACAAGCTCCGCCAGGATTTCCAAATCATCGCCATCGACCGCAAGGCGAATCGCAAGGATTTCGCGGTGCGCGGCCTGCGCGACGCGAAAATGACCTATGGCGGATTTCCCGAGGCGGAGGCCTTGAACGGCTGGCTGGACATCCTCGATCCTCCGCCCAAGGAGCAGGCGGGCAAACCTTGAAGCAACGGCGTTTTTGAAATGACATACAGTTTTTTGTTAGAATCGATCTGGCATCCGCCGCTGGCGTTTGCGGAAACCGCGGCGAGTGTCCTGCCGCCGGAGCTGGAGTTGCAGGCGTTGTGGTTTGGCGGGGCATTCGGTCGGGATTTCCGCACGACGACCGGCAGGAAGGTTGGAATCGTCCAGTTTGGCGAGTGGAACCGCGGGGCGGGTCCGGATTTCATCCGGACGGCGGTGGAGATCGACGGGGAATTGCACACCGGGCCGCTGGAGCTCGACCCGACGGCGGGGGATTGGGAGGCGCACGGGCATGCGGTGAATCCCGCGTTCCGCGACGTGGTCCTGCATGTGGTTTTTCAAAACGACGCGCGGCGGATTTTCACGCGCACGTCCGAGCATCGGGAAATCCCGCAGGTGGTCATTTCCGAGACGCAGCTTTCCGATGCGTTGAACAGGCCGTTGCGCGAGGTGGCGATCGCGCATCCGGGGCGCTGCGTGGCTCCGCTGAGGCTGATGCCAGCGGGGGCGATCGGGAATTTGCTGGATGAGGCGGCGGCTTTCCGGGCGGCGGGGAAGGCCACGCGCTGGCTGCGGACGGCGGATGCGCACGGGCGCGATGCCGCTTTGTTCCAGGCGACCGCCGAGACGCTGGGATACCGGGGCAACGCGCTGCCAATGCGGCTGCTGGCCCAGCGCGCGCCGCTGTCACTGCTCAAGGCAGAGGGTAAAGCCGCGGAGGCGGTGCTTTTCGGGACCGCCGGATTTCTATCAGCCGATCTGCACGAGCAGGCTCCCGCCGATACGCGGGACTATCTGCGCGGCTTGTGGGACATGTGGTGGAAATACCGCGCGCAATTCGAGGCGGGCGGCGACCGCGTCATTCCCTGGAAAACCCACGGCCAGCGGCCGGCGAATCATCCGCACCGGCGGGTGGGCGCGCTCGCCGCGCTGGTGAAGGTCTGGCCGCAATACCGGAAGCTCGCGCTGGCCCGGCCGTTTTCCGCGAAGCCGGTGATCGATTTCCTGCAAACGCTGGAACACGAATTCTGGACGCGCCGCCACACGCTGACCTCGGCGATGTCCGCGCAGCGCGTGGCGTTGTTCGGGCGGGCGCAGGCGCTGGAATTGATCGCGAACCACCTTGCGCCGCTGGCCATTCATGAAAACGGCATGAGCTGGAAAGCCTATCATCAACTGCGCAACTCGGCGGCGAACGACAAGGTGAAGCGCTGCGGTCTCCGGTTGTTCGGCTCGGCCAAGGCCGCCCAGCCGTGGATGCGCCGCGTCTGCCACCACCAGGCGCTGATGCAGGTCTATCAGGATTTTTGCCTCGATGATTTCACTGACTGCAAGGACTGTCCGTTTCCCGAACAACTCGCCCAGTGGCGGTAAATTTTTCCTGTTATGAAAATTCAACTGAATGGCCATCCCCACGAGATCGCAGCCGTCATGACGGTGAGCGAGCTGTTGGAAAGCATCGGCTTCGGCGGCAAGCCGTGCGTGGTGGAGCTTGACGAGCAGGCGGTGTTTCCACGGGATTTCCCGGCGGTGCGGGTGGCGGACGGCGCCCGCGTGGAGATCGTGACACTGGCGGCAGGCGGTTAGGGACGCCGGTTAGGGACAATGCTTTTAGGAATTGGCAACGAGCGCCAGCCCTTGGACTGCGGCAGCCTGCTGCCGCTTTCCGCTAACCAGCCTGCTGGTGCGGGCCGCAGCAGGCTGCGTGCCCGAAAGCGGCAGCAGGCTGCCGCAGTCCAAGGTGCCTCCTGCGGCGGCGTGGCACCATGCGATTTCTTTCCCTAAAGGCATTGGGGTTAGGGAGCTCATCGGCTTTCCATTCATATCCACGACTCCTCTGTGTAAATGATAGAGGACTCTCTTACAGGCGGCTCACGCCGTGCGGTGGCGGAGGCGGTCGATGATGACGGCGATGATGATGATCGCGCCGGTGATCACTTCCGTCCACGGGGTGGGGATGCCGTTGAGGACGCAGCCGGTGCGGATGGTGGTCATCAGCAGGGCGCCGATGACCGCTCCGAGGACGGTTCCCTCACCGCCGGAAAGGCTGCCTCCGCCGATGACGACGGCGGCGATGATGTCGAGTTCCAACCCGGTGGCGGTGGTCGGGTCGCCTTGCGACGACTTGGCCACGTTCATGGCCGCCGCCAATCCGGCGAGCGCGCCGCCGATCATGTAAACGAGAAGTTTGACCTTGGAAACGTTGACGCCGCAGAGGGTGGCGGTGTGTTCGTTCGATCCCACCGCGAACACATGTCGGCCAAACCGGGTGTAGCGCAGGAGGAGCGAGAAGAGGATCACCAGCAGAATCATCAGCCAGACGCCCCACGGGATGCCGGCGCCGCCCATCCAGGGTTTGTAAGAGGTCTCGTCGAAGGGGAGATTCACGGGAGTGCCGTTGGTCGCGACTTTCGCCGCGCCGCGGAAAACCTGCATGGTGCCGAGGGTGATGATGAACGGCAGCAGTTTCAGGCCCACGGTGAGTCCGCCATTGAGCATTCCGCAGAATGCGCCGAAGGCAATGGTCGCGAGAAATACCAGCGGCACCGAGTAATCCCGGGTGACGAGGGTGGCGGCGAAAACCCCGCACAGCGCGATGACCGACCCGACGGACAGGTCGATCCCGCCGGCGATGATGATCAGCGTCATGCCGATGGCGGCGGTGCCGACAATGACGGTCTGCGTCAGCAAACTGAGCAGCACGTCCTGGCTGAACATCGCGGAATTCATCATTCCGAAAATGGAGTAAACCACCAACAGGGCGATGAACGGACCGAGAAGGGTAAGGGCGGATTTCAAGCGGGATGAGGACATAACAGGTAGATTCAAGGGAGGTCGGCGGCTTTGCCGGTGGCGACGAGCATCACATCGTGAGGCGTCAGTTTTTCAACAGGAACGGCGCGGGTCAGTTTACCCTGACTCATGACGGCGATGCGGTCGCACACGCCGAAGAGTTCGGGCAGGTAGCTGGAAATCATGATCACCGCGCGCGGGCGGACGGGATCGGCGACGACTTCGTTGATCGCCTCGTAAATGCGCGCCTTGGCGGCGATGTCGATGCCGCGGGTGGGTTCGTCCAGCAGGAGCACGTCCACATCGTGTTCGAGCAGACGGGCGAAGGCGGCCTTTTGTTGGTTTCCGCCGGACAACGCGCCGATCGGCTGGGACGGCCCCTGGCACTTGATGCCGAGGCGCTCAATCCAGGCGGAGGTCGTTTTGCGTTGCTTGGCGGGCGAGACGGTGCCGGCGCTGCCGAAGCGTTCGAGGCAGGTGAGGGTGACGTTGTCGGCGATGGATAAACTGAGTGCCAGGCCTTCCTCCTTGCGGTTTTCGCTGAGGAGTCCGAGGCCCTGTTGCCAGCGTTTGCGTGGCGTGGCGGTTCCGGATTTCCCGCCGATGACGACTTCTCCGGATTTCACTCCGTCCAGGCCGAACAAGGTCCGCAGGAATTCCGTGCGGCCGGAGCCGACCAGGCCGGCGATGCCGATGACTTCGCCGCGATGAACATCCAGATTCACGCCGTGGGGTTTCTCGTGACCTGATAGATCGCGGATTTCCAACAGCTTCCCGCCCGGTTCGTGGTGGGTGCGGGGATAGAGGTCCTCGACATCGCGGCCGACCATCAGTGAAACGACTTCTTCGGGAGTGACGGTCGCCACGTCGCGGGTGCCGACCACCGAGCCGTCGCGCAGGACGGTGAGGCGCGTGGCGAGGCGTTTGATCTCTTCCAGGAAATGGGAAATGTAGATGATGGAAATTCCCTGCGCCTTGAGCCGGTCGATCAGCGTGAACAGGCGCTCGATGTCTTTCTGCGCCAGTGACGAGGTGGGCTCGTCAAATACCAGCAGCTTGCAGCCCATCGCGAGCGAGCGGCCGATCTCGACGAGCTGGAGTGCGGAAACCGAGAGCTTGCCGGCGATGGCGTCCGGCCGGATATCCGGATGGTCGAAATGAGCCAGGGCTTCCAGCGCCCGCGCCCGCATCGCCTTGCGGTTCACGAACGGGCCGCACATCGGCTCCATGCCGAGGACGATGTTTTCCTCGACCGTGAGATGGGGGGCGATTGACAGCTCCTGATAGATCATGCCCACCCCGCCGGCCCGCGCGTCGAGGGGATTGCGCGGCTGATAGGGTTTGCCGTCCACTTCCATTTCCCCGCTGTCCGCGGTGTAGGCGCCGGACAGGATTTTCATCAACGTGCTCTTGCCCGCGCCGTTTTCTCCGACCAGCGCGTGGACCTCGCCGGGCAGGATTTCCAAATCCACCCGACCGAGGGCGATGGTGGGGCCGAAGGTCTTGCGGATGCCCCGCATGACAAGGCGTGGTGGGGGTAAGGGCATGGTGGGAGTGGATCAGTAGCTTGGTTTGAATTTGCGCGGGTGGTCCTGATTTTCTCTCTGGCAGGTGTGGCGAGAAACCGTCCTGAAGAAGGGACAGGAATGTTCCTTTTCCTTAAAGAAGGGACAGGAATGTCCCTTCCCCTTACGGAAGTTGCGTTTTGATGAGCGAGTCGATCTTCGGCTCGGCGAGGTTTTCCGACGTGACGAGAGTGGCTCCGGTGTCGATGACGGGTTCCACTTTCTCGCCCTTGAGCTTGGCGACGGCGGTCTTCACGCCGAGGTAGCCCATGTTGAGGGGGTCTTGCAGGACGGTGCCGTGCATTTCGCCTTTTTTGAGCGCGTCGATGAAGGTGGCGTCGCAATCGAAGCCGACAAACTTGACCTTGCCGCCCAGATTCTTGCCGCGAAGCGCCTGGAGCATGCCGTAGGTGCTGGTCTGGTTGCTGCAGAAAATCCCTTGGATCGACAGGCCGTCAGCGGCGGCGAGGCGGGTCAGCAGGTTGGTCGCGACGTCCTGGGCCTGGCTGGCGGTGGCACCGGCGAACTGCTCGGAACTCACGACCTCGATGCCGGGCGATTTCTTGATTTCCTCAAGGAAGCCTTCCTCGCGCTGCTCGGTGGAGGCGCTGCCCTGCATGTAGCGGAGCAGGGCGACCTTGCCTTGTCCTGACAGAAGTTCGGAGAGGCGGCGGGCTGCGACGCGGCCGCCTTCGCGGTTGTCGGTGGCTACGTAGCTGGAGATGAACGAGGCGCTGTCCGCGAGGCTGGAGTCGATGATGACGACGGGTTTGCCTTTGTCGGAGACGCTCTTGGCGGCATCGCGCAGGGCGTTGGCGTCGAGCGGGGCGAGGACGATGGCGTCGTTCTGCAGGGCTTGGTTCGCGACGAGATCGATCTGTTGGGAGCGGTCGTCCTCGCGCTGCGGTCCGATGAAGGTGACTTTCACGTCGAGTTCGGCAGCGGCTTTTTTCGCGCCGGCTTCGACGGATTTCCAGTAGATGTGGGTGGTGCCTTTCGGGATGACGGCGACACGGAGCTGATCCGATTTTTCGGATTTGTTACAGCCGGTCAGGAGCGTCGAGAGGGCGATGGCAAGGAGTGCGGCGGGTTTCATGATGGAATGTTAGAGAAGTCTGGCGTTGCAGGGAGAGTGTGTGAAAAAGGAGGCGCAACGGGGTGGTTGCGCCTCCTTTGAGGATGGTCAGGCCTTGCCGTAAAGCGGGCCGTAGTTGGCGCAGGCGCGGAAGTCCGCACCTTCCAGATCGGCGGTGCCGAAGGCGGTCCAGGCACTCGGGCGGAAGACGCGGTCTTCGCCGACGTTGTGCATGTAAACCGGGATCCGCAGCATGGAGGCGAGCGTCAGATAGAGATGGCCGACGTGGCCGCAGGTCATCACGCAGTGGTTGGCTCCCCAGTGGTTCATCACCTCATAGGCGCTGGTGAAGGCGCCCTTGCCGGTGAGGATCGGCGCGAACCAGGTGGTCGGCCAGGTGGGGTTGGTGCGTTGGTCGAGCGCGTCATGGACATCGTCCGGGAGGTCCACGGTGTGGCCTTCCGCGATTTGCAGGACCGGGCCGACGCCGCCGAGCAGGTTGAGCCGGATCATGGTGGCGGGCATGCCGCCGCGGGTGCGGAAACGGGTGCTGAGTCCGCCGCCGGGGAAATACTCGGTGATCGACGGGTGCCAGGTGGTGGCCTTGAGGCATTTTTCCACTTCCGCGTCGGAGATTTCCCAGAAGGGTTTCATCGTCGGCTGGCCGTTGGTTTCCTGCTCGCCGGTGCCGTCGAGCGCGGCTGGGCCGGAGTTGATCAGGTGGAGAATGCCGTCGCCCACGAGCGGGTGGCTGAAGTCCTTGCCGCTGGCGGTCTTGATCGCGTCGGTGCTCCAGTAGGTGCGGAGGTCGGCGAAGATCTGGGCGGTGTTGGTGAGAAGGTGGCCGAAGAGCATGCCCGCGCCGTTGAGCGCGTCGTTCTCGGTGGCGACGATGTAAGGGGCGCGCTTGCCGTTCCAGTCGAACGAGGAGTTGAGAATGGCTTCGAGGAAATCGCCGTTCGGGAAATGGTCGGTCCACTGGCGCTGGCCTTGGAAACCGGCGGCGAGGGCGTTGTGGCCCTGCGCTTGTTCGCCGAGGCCCATTTCCGCGAGCTTGGGGTTGCCGATCATCAGGTCGCGGGCGATCAGCGTCATTTTCACGCTGTCTTCCCATTCCTTGTCGATCTGTTCGCGGCTGCGGGTGGTGGAGGGGGAGTTGTAATCCTTGCCTTCCGGGCAGTTGGCTTTCACCCAGGCGAGGGCGCGCTCAAATTCGGCCTGGTCGTATTGGCCCTTGGTCATGCGGCCGACGAACTCGGTCATGTCGATGGCCTCGACGCGCATGCCGAGCCATTTTTCCCACATCGACGGATCGACGACCGAGCCGGCGATGCCCATGGAGGTGCCGCCCATCGAGAGGTAGCTCTTGCCGCGCATCAGGGCGACGGCGAGGCCGCAGCGGACGAAGGAGAGGATTTTCCCGCGGACGTCGGCGGGGATCTCGGTGTCGGTGGCGGACTGCACGTCCTTGCCGTAAATGCCGAAGGCGGGCAGGCCTTTCTGCGTGTGGCCGGCGAGCACGGCGGCGAGATAAACCGCGCCGGGACGCTCGGTGCCGTTGAAGCCCCAGATGGCCTTGGGGACGTGCGGGTCCATGTCCATGGTCTCCGAGCCGTAACACCAACAGGGTGTAACGGTTAGGGAGACGCCGACGTTTGAAACCTTGAACTTGTCCGCGCAGGCGGCGGCTTCCTTGACACCGCCGATGCAGGTGTCCGCGATGACGCACTCGACGGGCGTGCCGTCGGGATAGCGGAGTTCCGCGGCGATCAATGCGGCGACGGCGCGCGCCTGCTGCATGGTGCGCTCGTCAAGCGATTCGCGAACGCCGCCAAGACGGCCGTCGATGGTCGGGCGAATGCCGATTTTTGGATAGGTGGAAGTTGTCATGAATGAGGTTCAAGTGGAATGGGCGAACCGAGATATGGCAGTCATACTCGATTTGTCAGGTTGAAATTTCATCAAAATAGCTCGGTGGTTTTGCCGGTTCGGGCGTCGAGTCATTTATTTCTGGAACGCTACGAAATGCGGCCCGGATTCGTCTCCCGCTGCGTGAAGGGAGAGCCGATCCGGCGGGCCTTCGACACCTTGATTGACCGCGGCGTGCGGAAATCCGCGCTCGCCCATCCGCTCCGCGCCGCCATCACCCGCCAGCTTTTGCTGACATGCCGTGACGCTGCCACGGATTCCGGCAGATGATGCATCCTTAACAAGCCGACCCATGGGGCCCGGGCCCGGCATGTTTGCGCTTCCACCGGGGAGAGGCATGGCTAGGGTGGGAGATGATGAAGAGGTCCGCGTCCGCGAAGATTGGCACGCTGCCTGCGGTGGCGCTGGTGGTGGCGAGCATGGTGGGGACGGGGGTGTTCACGAGTCTGGGCTATCAGGTGCGGGATATTCCGTCGGGGCCGGGGATTGTTTTGGTGTGGCTGCTGGGCGGGATGGTGGCGCTGTGCGGGGCGCTTTCCTATGCGGAGCTGGCGGGGGCCATGCCGCGGTCGGGCGGGGAGTATCATTTCCTGGGGCGGCTCTATCATCCGTCGCTGGGGTGGACGGCGGGGGTGCTTTCGGCGGTGGTGGGGTTCGCCGCGCCGACGGCGCTGGCGGCGCTGGCGCTGGGGAGCTACGCGCACCGGGCATTTCCCGGAGTGCCGCCGGTGGCTGCGGCGGCGGTGGCGCTGGCGGGGGTGACGGCGGCGCATCTGGTGACTTTGAAGACGAGCGCACGGGTGCAGACTATTGCGACCGGGCTGAAGCTGGCGCTGGTTTTAGGATTCATCGCGGCGGCGTTTTTGCAGACGGGGCGGGGGGACATCCGGTGGGAAATCCAGCCGCGGGCGGATTTTGAGATCATCGCCAGTCCGGCGTTCGCGGTGGCGCTGTTGTTTGTGTTTTATGCCTATTCCGGCTGGAATGCGGCGGTCTATCTGCTGGATGAGTTGAAAGACGCGGGGCGCACGGTGTCCCGCGCGCTGGTGTGCGGGACGCTGCTGGTGACGGGACTTTACGTGCTCCTGAACGTGGCGTTCCTGAAAGCCGCGCCGGTGGCGGAAATGGCGGGAGTGACGGAGGTGGGGCATGTGGCGGCGGAGGCGCTTTATGGCGAGGGGGCGGCGCGCTGGTTCAGCGGGCTGCTGGCGCTGGGACTGGTGGCCACGGTGAGCGCCTCGGTTTGGGCGGGGCCGCGGGTGTTGCAGGTGATGGGCCGGGATTTTCACGCGCTGCGGATCCTGGCCGCTGAAAACCGGCAGGGGCTGCCGGTGGCGGCGACGCTGATTCTTTCCGGGATGGCGCTGGTGTTCGTGCTGACGGGGGACTTCGGGCGGTTGCTCACTTACACGCAGTTCGCGCTGACGTTGTGCGCTTTTCTAACGGTGCTGGGGGTTTTCATCGTGCGGCGGCGACCGGCGGTGAAAGGGGCGTTCCGCTGCCCGTTGTTTCCGCTGCCGCCACTGGTTTTTCTGGCGATGACCGGCTGGGTGATGGTGCGGTCGCTCGTGGCGGAGCCGGTGCCGACGCTGGCGGGGATGGGGACGGTGCTGGTGGCGTGGGCGGGGTATTTTTGGGTTAGAAGAGGGATTGTAGATAAGGGATGGTAGATGGATTTCAATAAGCTTGTGCTTCGGTATGGCGGATCGCATAAGTAGCTCCGGTTATTCATTCCACCATGTCCGGCACATCCCATAAAAGCATCGCCTTGCTGATCGACGCGGACAACGCGTCGGCGGCAAAGATTGATTTCATCATGTCCGAGTTGGCGAGCCACGGGGTGGTGAACATCCGCAGGGCGTATGGGAACTGGAAAAAACCGACGCTGGCGGGGTGGGAGAAGGTGCTGCATGAGAACTCGATCCAGCCGATGCAGTCATTCGATCTGGTAAAGGGCAAGAATGCGACCGACATGGCGCTGCTCATCGATGCGATGGACATTCTCTACACGAAGAATGTGAATACGTTTTGTTTGGTGTCATCGGATAGCGACTTCACCCCGCTGATCCAGCGACTGCGGGCGGATGGCAAGGAGGTGTTCGGCTTCGGCGGGAAGATCACGCCGATGCCATTCATCGCGAGCTGCACCCGTTTTCTCTATCTGGATGATGAATCGAAGGTCGAGCGGGGGAATCTTACTGCGGTGCCATCCAGCAAGGTGACGGAAAAACCGGTAGATGCGTTGAAGGATCTCAAGGGCAATGCCAAGCTGATGAACACTCTGCGCAATGCGGTGAAAGAATCTGCGGACAATGAGGGATGGGCCTATCTAGGACCGGTCGGCTCGCGGATTTCCAATGCGGGACCATTCGATCATCGGACGTATGGTTTCAAGAAACTCAGCGATCTTTTCACCGCGATCGATCTCTTTGAGGTTCGCTCCGGGTCGAATGAGGAGGGAAATCAGGCGAGAGTTCAGGTGCGGATCGTAAAGAGTGGCGGCAAGAAGGTGGTTCCGAAGAAGGTGGCGAAGTAAGAGCTCTGCCTGAAAAACAAGGAGTGGCGATATCCGATCGCCGTGCCCATAGGAGGACAATGGAAAGCGCGTTTCTCATCTCATAGGCATTACATGGGCACGGCGGACGGATTCCGCCGCTCCTTGGACTCCGAACGATCCTTCGCCGATTTTTGAGGCAATCTCTAAGATCGCAGGTGGCTGTGTCGGAGGGGACGCATATTCAAAATCGCATATTCAAAATCCGTGCAATCCGCTTCATTCGGTGGTAGGAATGCGGTCCGGCTTTTTTTCATCCGCTACCAACTTATCCGCTCCCATGAAATCGACCCGCCTGATTCTACCGATGGTTCTGCTGGTTGCCGGCCTCACCGGCTGCGGTCCGTCCAAGCCGCCCGCCGTGGAGCCGAAGTATCTCGATGAGCCGCCCTCCAGTTTTCCGCTGGTGTCGGGCGAGGCGGGGGCGGATGACATCGGGCGCTTTCTGGCAGGCAAGCCGGTGCGGCGGGGGGCGGTTCTGTCACGTCTTCAGCAGACGGTGGAGTATCAGTCGCACCAGCAGGAGATCGGGCGGCTTTGGCGGCTGACGGTCCGGCACCGGGTGGATCGGATGGTCGGCTGGGCGAATGCGGAGGTGGTGCCGGTGGTGGGCGCGGGAGGAACGGTGAACTATCCTTTCGGCGGGCCGGATTTGCTGCATGTGAGCGCGCTATTTCCGCAGGCGCGGAACTATGCGCTGATGGGGCTGGAGCCGGTGGGGGCGGTGCCGTCGCTGGAAACACTGCCGCCGGGCGAGGTGTTGGCGGCGCTTGCGGCTTTCCGCCAGGCGACGAAGACGCAGTTGCTCGCGGGCTATTTCATCACCAAGGACATGCGGTCCGACTTGGAGCGCAGCGCCTTGCGCGGGGTGACGCCGATTTTGCTGAGCACGGTGGCGCTGATGGGCGGAGAGGTGGAATCGGTGAGCTCGATTTCCGCCGGAGGGAATTCCGGGGTGGAGGTGCGCTATGCGGATGCGGCGGGGATGCGGCACACCGCGTATTATGTGGCGGGGGATTTGTCTAACGGAGGGTTCAAGGGCGGCTACCGGCAGTGGGTTGCGGGACTTGGCGGGCGGGTGACTTATTTCAAGGCGGCGTCCTATCTGATGCATGGCGACGGGTTCTCCCAGGCGCGTGATTTTTTTCTCTCCCAGTCGCAGGCGGTTTTGCAGGACGACTCGGGCATTCCTTTCCGCTATTTCGCGCAGGGCGGGTGGTCGTTGCGGTATTATGGAAACTATCAGCGGCCGATCGAGCTTTTCGCCAGGCACCAGCAGGAGGATCTGCGAGAAGCTTATGCGGCGAATCCATCCCCGCCGCTGGGCTTCGGCACCGGCTACCATGTGAATGTGGGGGAGGGAAATCTGCTGCTCGCGACTAAACGCTGAGTGTCCGGAGGTATGCGCCGTCGTTCCAATTGGCGGAGCGGCCGAGGCGGGCGACGATCAGATCGCGCGAAGGCAGGACATAGACGCGTTTTCCGCCGGAGCCGACCATCGCCAGCCAGCCCGGATCAAGGTCGGTGGCGAGGCAGGCGAGTTGCCAGAATTCCGGCGGGCGGACGGCGTCGAGCTGGCGTTCCGGTTCGATGGCGAAGGCTCCGGCTTTGGCGGCATTGCGGTTCCACCAGATGCCGGCGGCCACTGCGGGGTTCGCGGCACGGGGCGAGGCGAGATCGCGGAAATGCGCGCTTTTGAGACCGGCTGCGTTGTCGCCGCGGGCCAGTTTCGCGACGACTTGTCCGAGCCGGCCGAGGTCGCGCACGCTGAACTCGGCACCGGTGGAGAGGTAGAAATTTCCAGCGAGATCCCTGCGCCAGTCCGGGCTGGAGATGCCGATGCGGCGCATGATCCCGCGCAGGAACGCTTCCGTGGTGGTGCCGCGCTCCCGCAGGTGCCGACGGAGAACTTCCGCCAGGATTTCATCCGATGCCGGGCCGTAACGGAAACGCCCGCCCGGCGGATCGACGAGCGGCAAGGCAATGGCGGCCCGCCCCTTGTCATGGATGCGCCCGCGATAGAGAGCCGCGACGCCAGCGGAAAATCCGGCGGTCTGGTTGACGAGCATCCGCACCGTGACGAGGCGTTTTTCTGGATCGGATTTCCATTCCGGGATGATGCCCGCGACCGGGCGGTCCAGCTCCAGCCACCCTTCGTCCACGGCGCGGACCACGGCCAATGCGGCCAGTGATTTGGTGATGCTCAGTGACGGCAGGCGCTTTTCCGGATGGCTGCCGCCGAGCCAGCGTCCGTCTTGCCAAATCCCGTAGCCGTCGCCGCCGAGACGGGCTGCGGCGGAGGTGTTGATTTTCTCACGATCCGTGGAGGTGGCACAGCCCGGGAGCAGTGCGGCCAATGCCGCGCGGCTTGTCAGACGGAACCACTGGCGACGGTCGATCATGGTGGATTGGCGGATTCGCGGATTCACCGAGGATGGGGCCAAGCGCCGCCCGCGCGCTCATTTCGCGGGGGGAGCGGTCTCGGCGGGAGTTGTCGGAGCCGCAGGAGCGGTTTGGGGCAGGAAATGTTTCGCTTTGACCGCTTCGATCAGGGAGCCGCCGGTTTCTTTTTGGTAGCGCACGGCCAGACCCGCAAAAAACGCGGCTGCGGCGAGAATCAGGAGCATCAAAAAGGCTCCGAAGTCTCCACCGCCGGATGATGGTGCCGGGGCATGGACTTGGCGGGGCGGCGTGGACATCAAAGGCGGCAGTTGGTTTGCCGCGGGCTTTTCCGCTTCGGGGATTTCCGCTGCCGGCAAGAGCGCGGGTTGCAGTTGCGCGGGTTGCAAGGGGGACGCTTGCAGCAAGGGCTGGGCTTGTTTCTCGGGGAGTTTCTCAGAGGGGTTCTCGCGGTCCAGGGTGGCGAGTTCCTCATCCGTGAGCAGGAAATCAAATGCCACGTCGCCGATGTGGACCGTTGTGCCGCTGAGCAGTGGAATCACGTCGTAGCGGACGCCATCCAGCTTGATGCCATTGGTCGAGTCGGTGTCGCGCAACTCATAGCCGCCGTCGATCCGCCGCATTTCCGCGTGGTTTACGGAAACCGAGCCGGAGTCGATCACGATGTCATTCTCGTCGCCGCGTCCCAAGGTGACGACTTCGCGGTCCAGTTGGAAACGGTAAGGCTGGGCATTTTTTTCGGGAACGGTGATCGTGACGCGCGGCATGGTGATAAAACGATGGGGTTCCGCTGGTTCTAGCGCGAAACTTCTGCGGATTGCACGTATTTTCTCACCATTCAAACAATCGCCGATACCCGATGAGGATCGAACGGGGCACGACAGGAGACGCCGGCAAGTAGGAGGGGATCGAATTCAAGGGCTGGGAACGGAGTGAAAAAACCGTTCGGTGGACCCGTCGGAGAAATGGTGCACGCTGCAGGGTTCGAACCTGCGACCCCATCCGTGTGAAGGATGTGCTCTACCACTGAGCTAAGCATGCTTTCCGGGTCCCGTGACCGCGTTTCCGCGACCGGGCCGGGAGAATGAAACGGCGGGGCGGGGGTTGGCAAGCAATTCAGTGCGTTTTCCGTGATTTTAAAAAACGGGCTTCGCGCGACCGTCCGGCGGGGCGTAGTCTGCCGCCCAGCAAGAACCGTGGCCCAGATTCCGAAAGAAAGTGTGGAGAAAGTGCTCGAAGCGACGGACATCGTCGATTTGATCGGTTCCTACATTCAGGTGAAACGCGCGGGCTCGTCGTTCCGCGCGAATTGCCCGTTCCACCACGAGAAGACGCCGTCGTTTTACGTCACGCCGTCCACCCAGCGTTTCCATTGTTTCGGCTGCGGCAAAGGGGGCGACGCGATTTCCTTCGTGCGGGATTTTGAAAACCTGCCGTTCACGGATGCGGTTAGAAAACTCGCGGCGCGGGCCGGGGTGATTATCATCGAAGAGGAGTCCGATCCGAAGGCGGATCAATCGCGACGGGCAAGGGGGCGGTTGCTGGACATTCACCGCGAGGCGACCGCGTTTTTTCATGAACTGCTGATGAAGGATCCGGGGGCGGCACATGCCCGGGATTATTTGAAATCTCGGGGTTTCGGTCGCGAAATGGCGGTTAACTGGGCGGTCGGTTGGATGCCGGACAACCCGCGGGTTTTTCTGGATTGGGCGCGGGCGCGGAAATTCA
>CAYXZE010000021.1:0-16500 GCA_964469395.1 uncultured Luteolibacter sp. | reverse complement strand
CCGTGCGGACAGGAATGTCCGCACCCCTTAAGTTGGCGCTGCCGAAGACAAGCAGTTCCGCAACGCGGCTTGCGGTTGTCAGACGAGGCCCTGGCGGAGTGCTTTGGAAACGGCTTCGGTTTGCGAGCGGACCTGCAATTTCCGATAGACCGAGCGCAGGTGCATGTCCACGGTGTGTTGCGAAATCGCGAGTTCGTCGGCGATTTCCTTTTTAATCAGACCCCGCACGAGATAGCGCAGGACGTCTTCCTCGCGGTGGGTGAGGGGTTCGATGTGTGCGACCGGTCCGTAGCGGGCAAAGCCCTGGAGAATCATGTTCGCGATCGGCGCGCTGAGCGCGGAGGTGCCGTGGATCACGTCGCGAATGCCGGAAAGGATGTCATCCGGGTCCGCGGTCTTGAGGAGGTAGCCGGAAGCTCCGTTGCAGATGGCGCGGTAAACTTTTTCCCGGTCATCGCACGCGGAAAGGATGAGGACTTTCACATCGGGGAGCAGGATGCGGATGTCGGCAAGGACTTCCAGCCCGTCGCGGCGCGGAAGCCCGAGGTCGAGGAGGAGCAGGTCCGGGCGCTCGTTGGTGAAATTGAGTTTGTCGAACAATTCGGCGGCGGTGGAGAAGTGATACGGGCAGGTGAGATCGGTTTCACTGCTGATGAGGCGGCGGATTTGTTTCGCGAAGACTTCATGGTCTTCCAGAATCCAAATGCAGGAGGGCGTGGCGGGGGAGGCGATCATGCGAGTGTGGGGTTGGCGGTGAGGTGGGAGCGTTTGACGAACAGGCGGATTTTGGTGCCTTTTTCCTTGGATGAGGCGACTTGAAGCTGACCTTCGAGCACCCGGGCGCGTTCCTCAAGTTTGCGGATGGTGGCGGGGTTCAGTTCTTCATTCATCGGGAGGCCGACGCCGTTGTCTAGAATTTCCAAGGCCAGCTTGTCGTCCTCGTCCCACAGGCGGATGGCGACGGTGTCGGCGTGGGAGTGTTTGATGATGTTGTAAATCGCTTCCTTGTAGAATAGGAAAAGATGGCGTTTCGCATCGAGGGAAAGTTTGGCGGCGGTTTTCTTGGAATCGCAATCAAGGGTGAAGTTGATTTCCCGGAGCAGGCGTCCCGCGGTTTCGCGCATCCGCTGGACGAGGTCGCCGATCGAGTCCTGGCGGCGCTCCAGCAGCCAGACGATGTCGCGCATGGCCAGCGAGCTTTCACGGGCGATCGATTCCACTTCCCCGAGATCCTCCGCCACTTCCTCGGGGCCCTGGAGCCGGACGAGATCCTTGCGGGCGGTGCGGGCGATGAGGGAAATGCTGCCGAGGTTGCTGCCGATGTCGTCGTGCAGATCGGAGGCGATGCGTTTGCGGATTTGGTCGAGCTGGTCTTTCGACATCAGGCGGCGGCGCTCGACGATGAATACGGGGATTAAAAAGGTGAGGCCGAGAAGGACTGCGGAGACCCAGGTGGCGTTCAATTCGCTTTCCGAGGCCATCTGGCGGTGAGTGGGCCGCAGGGATGCGAGTTCGCGTTCGATCCTGCCCCGCTCGTGAAGCTGTGCGAGCCAGTTGGCGTAGGGCATGATTTTTTTTTCGGACGTGTAACCGTCCGTGAGGTTGGTGACGGTGGTTGTCTGGCTGCCTTGCTGGCGGGTCACGGGAAGACCTTTGGCGAGATTGCCGCCGCCGGACCAAATTTCAAACTCCGAGAGCGCGTAAACTTTCAGCTCGCCGATGATGCATGGACGGACTCCGGTGAGACGGATGTTTTTCGCGAATTTTCCGCCGAGAGGAATGACCAGCGGGGTCATGCTGCTCGCTCCGGCAAGAGGGTTGGTCCACTCGCAGGCCAGTTGTTCCTTCCCGTCGGCATCCTGGAGGTGGATGGTCATGGAGTCGGGAAAAATGGAGGATTCAAATGACCGGTCGAGTTGGTAGGGGAAAAGCACCACGCGGTCGAGAGGGGCGGCGTGATCCAGTGAGATGGTCCAGGAGACCGTTTCGTTCGGACTGGAAACCGCCACGGAATCGCCAAGTTCGGAGGTCGGATTGCTGACGTTTTGCCAGATGCCGAGGGGGCTGCGGCCATCGGTTAGTGCTTCCGGATACCAGATTCCCTGGGCGTTCAGATCTCCCACGCAGGTGACCGTGGCGGCAAACGAGACCGGTTCGTTGTTGGAGATTACCGCGATTTCCGACAGGCCGAAAAGGTCGAGGGTTCCCCGGTTGTGCCCTTCATGCACGGTCAGCCGGACATAACGGGCGGGATGGGCGTTCGCCTTGATCGGCACTGGATTGCCATCGGAGAAGCGATCTGAAATCGTCGCGCCTTGTGAGCTGAAGATGACTTTCCGCTCCGAGAAATCCGCCGTGGATGAAAATTCCAGAGTGTAGCGTTTGGGAAAAAGTCCGGGATCTTCCAGGAACTCCCGTTGCGCGGGAACCAGGTAAACCGTGTCGATCGGATATTCGCGGCCGAGGTCGAGCGTGATGGACGGGTCGGGGGCTCCGATGTTTGGCCGGCCGCCACGATACCCCAGGCCGAATTTCATCGCGTGCTCGCGGCGTTGGGCATAGCTCGCGACGCGTTCGTCGAGCCAGGTCACACGGTCTTCCGTTTTAACGAGTTCCGGATCGAAAATGCGGGCGATCCGACCGATTGGGTTCATGATTTGAGCGGTCTCGCTGGCACCCGCTGGAAGCAGGGTGAACCAAGCCGTGGTCCATAGCGCGATGCGCTGAATGGAGCCGAAATGACAACGATGATGCATGGGTTTGTGACGCAATCCGCAGGAAATGCTGTGGATTTTCAAAATTTGTTCAATCTTTTTAAATTAAAAGCTTGTCCGGGAATTTGCAATCCGCGCTCTTGGGAATTTCCGCTGAAACGAAACGCTTGACCGCTTCCCGCTTGAGGCGGAGTTCCCGCCATTCGTTGACCAGGCGGCTGGCCTCGATGATTCCGCAACCGGCCGGAAGCATGAGATGCGCCCCTTGCCACCAGATGCCGCGGATGGCGACGACGCTGTCGAACCGGTCTTGATCTTTGAGCCCGAACGGCGCGCCGAACTGCGGGGGACAGCCGAGACGGTTCCGCCAATCCAGCAGCAGTGAAAGAGTTTGCTCCGTGCGGGGCAGGGGGCCGAGAGCGGGCGTGGGATGCAGCCGCCGCAGAAGATCCTCGGGCTTTTGCGGGGAATGGAGATCCAGCGAGATGGTGGTCAAAAAGTGAACGATGGAGCCCAGTTCGAGGATTTCACGGGAGCAGCGCCCGATGCCGCCCAAATCGAGAAGTTTGGAAACCAGAGTCTGCGCCACGTATTCGTGCTCGCGGATTTCCTTTTCATCCACGGCGAATACCTCGCGATCCTGACTCCTGGCGGTTCCGGCCAGCGCCATGGTTTCCAGACGGGTGCCTTCCATGGAAAACAACAACTCCGGAGTGGCCCCGGCAAATCCGGTGTCTCCTTGTATCCAGCCATAGGAGTGAAGCGGCGAGGATTGGCGGGTCATGGCCGCGGCGACGGATGCTCCGGGAGGGTGATGCGCGGTGCCGGTTTCCGTGACCACCGGCACGGTTTTTTCGAAAATCCCGCTGTGGATCGATGACATCACTTCCTGAAAAACCTCCGAAAACGGCGCGGCATCCAGCGGATCCCAGTCGCAAACCAGCGGCGGGACCGTGGCGAGGCGCGCACCGAAATCCCGAATGGTGGTCCGCTCGATGCGGCATGGCGTTTTCCACGGTTTCGCATCCCGCAGCGCGAAATTCTGGACATAAAACGAAATTCCTCCGGCGGGAGACTCGGCGGATTCGTCGAACGGACCGTGGCCGATCACCACGCTGCCGTCACGCCTTGCCAACCAGGCCATTGAGTCCGAAGAGTTTTCCATGAATTGCTGGCAAAAGGGTGGGGGAGCGGAGCGTCGCCCGCAAGCAGGATCCGGCCCGGAATCCGGCGGTTAGAACGCGTCCTTCACATGATTGACTTGAGGCCGGTTTCCATCTTTCACGCTCACCTCGATGACGTCGAAGCGCCATGGCAGATTCCGGGTGCCGAGCCGCTTGAGCCAGTGATTCGCTCCGCGCTCGATCAGGCGCTGCTTGTCTTTTCCAACCGCGTCGAGGCCGCGGATTTTTCCGTCAGCCCGGCGGGTTTTTACTTCGACGAAGAGCAGCAGCTTGTGATGCCGGGCGACGATGTCCACCTCGCCGCCGTGCGGTCCCCGGAAATTTCTGGCGAGAACCTTGCAGCCTTGCGAGCGGAGCCAGGCGGCCGCGACCCGTTCTCCATAATTGCCAAGCCAGACCCGGTCGCGTGGCTGGCCGTCAGTTGCCGTCAAGCGACAGGGTGAGTTGAGCGACGGGCTGAAACGAGCGACGATGGTGGCAACAAGGGCCGTGATTCCGGAGCGCTTCAAGATGCGCTTTCGTGCCATATCCCTGGTGTTTCGCAAAGCCGAATTGGGGGAACTCGCGGTCAAGCTCGCGCATGATGCGGTCGCGGGTGACTTTGGCGATGATGCTCGCCGCCGCGATCGAGAGTGACAGGCCGTCTCCCTTGACGATCCCGTCATGGGGGAAGGGGAAATTTTTGACCGGAAGACCGTCGATCAAACAATGGTCGGGTATCGGGTCGAGGGCCTCCGCGGCCCTTCGCATGGCCAGATGGGTGGCCTGCAGGATGTTGAGTCGGTCGATTTCCTCCCGGTCCGCAGTGGCCACGGCCCAGTGGATTTCCGGGTTTTCAGTGAGTCGCGCGTAGAGAAGTTCCCGTTTGGCCGGGCTGATTTTCTTCGAGTCGTCCAGTCCGGGGCAGGTGAAATTTTTTGGTAAAACCACCGCCGCCGCCGCAACCGGCCCCGCCAGCGGACCGCGCCCCGCTTCGTCAATGCCCGCAATCCGGCGGCGGCCGCGGAGGTGAAGGGCGAGTTCGAGGGTTAAATCCGGCATGACGCCTGATTTAAGGAGCCGCCGGATGGCTGGCAAGCCGCCAGTTTGGACAGGGCCGACGCATCTGGATTCTCTTAGCCGCAACCCTAAATTCAGAAGTGAGAACCACGGAATACTCGGAATACACGGAAAATAAAAGAGTCGCAAATGAGGCTGCTTTCACTCAAAAGGTGAGTTACCCATACCCCATAATCCTCTCTTTTTCCGTGTATTCAGTGTATTCCGTGGTTAGCCATCTTCTTTCCCAAGATAACTGAACGGTGCCAAACCCATAGCGTTGGCCGTTCCAGCCCGATTCGAAATGTAGCAGGCTCGGCGCTTGGTTTCAGGAGCCGCTGGATTGCTGGGAAACCGCCAGTTTGGAGAGGCTGGCGGTCGTGAAAAGCTGGGTGGAAAACACCATTCCGTCGTTGTCCTTGACCACGCCGATGCCGGTATGGGTCCAGTTGTCGCGCATGTTGACGTCGTGGGTTTTGGAGTTCGACCACATTCTGACGAGGGTCGGAGCCGGGTCTTTTGCGGAGAGCATGCTGGCGGCGACGTTCTCGCTCACGCTCAACATCCGGTATCGTTCGCGGGCGATCGATACCCGGCTTTGGAATCCCACATGGCTGATACTTTTTCTCCCGCTTTGGTAGGTGCCGCGATGCCTGAGGAGGTATTCACTATGCTCTTGGGCCAGGCGATCGAGACCGGTGTGGCGTTGAAGTTCCGGCGCGCCGTGACTGCGGCGGTAAGAATTCACTTCCTGGAACACTTTTCCGGCAAGGGATGAGTCGTGGCGGGGCGGCGGTGCCGGTGCCGGTGCCGGTGCCGCGGCGGGTTTGGATTGGGGCGAGCACGACGATGCCAAGGCGGCGGTGCATACGAGAAGGATCCAGTTCTGGCCGATGGGGGAGCTCATAATCAGGAGAACTCTCATGTTTTTTTTCTCAGGTAAAATAAATTTTCAAGATGGCGTCACTTCCTTCCATGGCGGGAAAAATTTCCTCAGGCGGGATTCGGACTTGCACGCCGGAGGTCTCGTCTATTGACTCCGCCATGGCGGAGATTTCTCTCGGACTTTCATTTGACGACGTGCTTCTGGTGCCGGCTTTGAGCTCGGTGCTGCCCGGTGAGGCGGATCTTTCCACGCACGTCACGGCGGGTATCCCATTGTTTTTGCCGATCGTTTCGGCGGCGATGGATACGGTCTCGGAACACGATCTGGCGATCGCCCTGGCGCGTGAAGGCGGCATGGGGGTGATTCACCGGGCCTGCCCGATCGACGAGCAGGCGGCGATGGTGTCCCGGGTCAAGCGCTCGGAAAACGCGGTGATTCAAAAACCCCACACCGTCCGCAAGGAGGATACCGTCGATCACGTCCGCGCCGTGATGGCGATGAACGGTTTTTCCGGTTTCCCCGTCATTGATGCGGCCGGCCGGCTCGAAGGCATGGTCACCGGCCGCGATGTCCGCTATCTGGACCGCCTGGATGCGATCGTGGCCGACGTGATGACGCCTCGCGAAAGGGTCATCACCGCGCCCGCCAACACCAGTCTTGAGGAGGCGCGCCGGATTCTTTATCAGAACCGCATCGAGAAGCTGCCGCTCGTCGATGCGGATGGCCGCCTGGTCGGGCTGATTACCGGTTCCGACATTGAAAAGCGCATCACTTTCACCAACGCCGCCAAGGATGCGAACGGCCAGCTCCGTTGCGGTGCCGCCGTGGGCGTGGGGCCGGATTGCATCGACCGCGGCCGCGTTCTGATCGACGCCGGGGCGGACGCGCTCTTCATCGACGCCGCCACCGGCCACACCCGCCACGTCATGGACGTGATCAGCAAGCTTCGCGCGCTTTCCAATGTCCCGGTGGTCGCGGGAAATGTCGTCACCGAGCAGGGTGCGCGGGATCTGGTTTCCGCCGGTGCCAGCGCCGTGAAAGTCGGCGTCGGTCCCGGCTCGATTTGCACCACCCGGGTGATTTCCGGCGTCGGCATGCCGCAGTTTACCGCCATCCAGAACGTCGCCGGTGTCTGCCGCGAGCACGGGGTGAAGGTCATCGCCGACGGCGGCATCCGTTACTCCGGCGACATCGTCAAGGCGCTCGCCGCCGGTGCGGATCTCGTGATGCTCGGCTCGCTGCTCGCCGGCACCCGCGAAAGCCCCGGCCAGACGGTGCAGTCCCAGGGGCGCCGTTTCAAAACCTACCGCGGCATGGGTTCCATCGGCGCGATGCAAAAGGGCGCGGGCGACCGTTACGGCCAGAACAGTTCCGGCAAACTCGTCGCGGAAGGTGTCGAGGGCCGCGTTCCTTATAAAGGCCCGTTGTCCGACGTGGTGTTCCAACTGATGGGCGGCCTCAAGTCCGGCATGGGTTACGTCGGAGCCTCCACCATCACGGAACTCCGCGAGCGCGCCAGCTTCGTCCGCCTCACCGCCGGCGGCCTGCGCGAAAGCCACGTGCATGACATCGTCATGACGGAAGAGCCGACCAACTATCAGCCGTTGAGTTGAACATGATTTGCAGCCTGGCGAAATCCGATGCGATCTTGTCTTATCCCGCAGAAATGCGGAGCAAGGCAATGCCCCATGCTTTGGCCTACGTGTGGTTTTCCCCGCTGACGTATTTCTGGCTGATCCTGGGTATTGTCGCTATCGTATTGATTCACTTACTCTTAGTTCGAGTCTTGCCTGATGGGGTTATGACAGGATTGGACATCTTTCTCACGATGCTGCTGATGGGTTTTATTTCTCAGGTCATGGCTCGTAGGATGCTGGTAATTCGCAGGGAGGAAATCCTGCGTCTTATCAATGGTGGGTTCAACGGTCCTGACAAAAACTACCCGGGCGTTTCCAACTAGCCGATTTTCACCTTCATATTTTCAAAAATGCACGATTCCAATCACGTCGCCGTTCTCGATTTCGGCTCGCAATACACGCAACTCATCGTCCGCCGCGTCCGCGAGCTCGGATTCTTCGCCAAGCTCTACGCCATTGAGGATTTTCCGAACATCGGGAAACCCGGCGCCATCATTCTATCAGGCGGGCCGAAGAGCACCAGCGAGGCCGACGCGCCGGATTTGGATTTCGAGGCGCTCAAGGCCTTCAACGTGCCGGTCCTCGGCGTTTGTTACGGCATGCAGCTCCTGAACATCAAGTTCGGCGGCAGCGTGGAGGCCAGCGACCGCCGCGAATACGGTCCCGCGGATTTGTTCCCCACGGAATGCGTCGGGCTTTACGAGGGGATTTCCGCCTGTTCGCAAGTCTGGATGAGCCACTCGGACACGGTGAAAGTCCTGCCGGAAGGCGCGAAGGTCATCGCTTCCAACCAGCACGGCACGCCTGTCTCGCTGCAGTGGGACGAGCTTTTCTTCGGCATCCAGTATCATCCGGAAGTCACGCACAGTCATGAAGGTTTGCGGATTCTGAACAATTTCCTCTCTCACGCCGGGAATCTGCTGCCGTTCGTCATCGACGATTTCAAGCGCGAGATGATCGAGAATATCCGCGCAACCGTTGGCGACCGGCAAGTCGTCTGCGGTGTTTCCGGCGGTGTGGACAGCACGGTGCTGGCGGTTTTGCTGCAGCGTGCCGGGGTGAAGGTGCGGGCGATTTTCGTCGATAACGGCCTGCTCCGCAAAGACGAGGCCGCGGTGGTGCAGGAGAATTTCAAGCGCATCGGTGTGGAGATCGAAACGGTGGACGCCTCCGGGAAATTCCTGGCCGCGCTGGCCGGTGAGGGCGATCCCGAGAAGAAGCGCAAGATCATCGGGAACATGTTCATCGAAGTCTTTTGGGACTCGGTGGGTGATGCGGAAATGCTCGCGCAGGGGACGCTCTATCCGGACGTGATCGAGAGCGCGTCGAACGCGAAGTCCAAGGCCTCCGTCATCAAGACCCACCACAACCGGGTCGCCAAAATCCTCGAACTCCAGGCTGAAGGAAAGGTGTTGGAGCCGCTTGCGGAACTTTTCAAGGACGAGGTCCGCGAGCTCGGCACCGCGCTCGGCATTCCCGAGGATATTCTCCAGCGCCACCCGTTTCCCGGTCCCGGCCTGTCCGTCCGCTGCCCCGGCGTGGTGGACAAGGAGCGGCTCGACATCATCCGCGAGTGCGACGCGATTTTCATCGGCAAGCTCAAGGAGCACGGCTGGTATGACAAGGTCTGGCAGGCTTATGCCGGTCTCATTCCCGTGAAAACCGTGGGTGTGAAAGGCGACGAGCGCAGCTACGAGTGGGCCACCAACCTCCGCGCGGTCGTTTCCGAAGATGCCATGACCGCCGACTGGGTCGAGCTGCCGCCGATCATTCTTCGCGAGACGAGCCATAAGATTCTCAACGAGGTCAAGGGCATCAATCGCGTCCTCTACGACATTTCCACCAAGCCGCCCGCCAGCATCGAGTGGGAATAAGGAGTGGGGACATTCCCGCCGCCACTTTTCCGCGCTTGCCTCGCGACAGGAATGTCGCGACTCCTTTTCCGATGTCTCCCGACAATCGCGCCGTAACCGCTCTGTTCCGCGTCTTCGGCGGGGCGGGGGAGCGCGTCGCCGCCGAGTCGGAAGTGCGCGCCGCCTGGCGGGGCATGCACCGCGGGGAAACGCGGGCGTTTTCGGTGCTGGTTCCTCTAACGGTCGTGACGGCGTCCGGCGTCTGGCTGATTGGCGCCCTCGGGACGGTTGCCGGGATATTGTTAGCCGCGCCGCTGGCGTTTCTCGCGCTGAATTGCCTGCCCTTCCTCCTTGCCGGGAAAAATCCGGTGATCCAGTGGCGTCTCTGGCTGGCCGCCTGCACGGGGTGGGCGGTATTTAATCGTCACGATCCGGGAGTCGCCGGGTTTGTCTCGCACTTGTGGATCGCTCTGGCGGTCATGAATTCCGCCGCCGCCCTGGTGTTGGGATTTCAGGAGTCGATGCGCTGGTCTGGCACTCCCGGCATGGTCTGGCGCGCCTCGCTCGTCGTCATTCTGCATCTCGCCGCGATCGCCGCCGGGGTTGGAGCCGGCTGGCCGGTCGGCTTGGCGGCCGGGGCCGGAATCGCGGCGGTGTGTTGTCGGGCGGTTTTGTCGCCGGGCTGCCAATGGCTCGGTCCGGTCGAGCGGACCACCGGTGATGACAGGATTCTCATCACCATCGATGACGGTCCCGATCCCCATGACACGCCGGTTCTGCTCGATTTGCTGGATCTCCATTCCACCAAGGCCATCTTTTTCATGATCGGTGAAAAAGTCAGGGCGCATCCCGAACTCGCGCGCGAGGTCGTCCGCCGGGGGCATGAAATCGGCAACCACACGCTGACTCATCCGCAGGCCGGTTTTTGGTGCGCGGGGCCGTGGCGGACGTATCGGGAGATCGCCGGTTGCCAGCAGGTGATAGAGGAGATCACCGGCATTGCGCCGCGCTGGTTCCGGGCGCCGGTCGGGCATCGGAATCTTTTCACGCATCCCGTCGCCAACGCCTTGGGCCTTCAGGTGATGGCATGGAACCGCCGGGGATTCGATGCGGTTGAAAAAGACGCGGACAGGGTTCTGGCGAGGATTCTGCCGGGTCTAACGGATGGTGACATCGTGCTGTTGCACGAGGCCACGCCGATAGCGGGCGAGGTGTTGGAGGGAGTGTTGGAGAAAACGTCTTCGTTAGTAGTCTAACCCTTTAGGGTGTCTTCAATGCGCGGAAGACACCTTAAAGGGTTGGACTACGAACAATAATCATCGGCGGTCGCTCATTTGAGCGACGCTTTCCAGAGCTTGCACCCGCTCTCTGATGGCCAGGCCGAAGCGGTCGTTTTGGATCAGGGCGTTCCACGGAGCCGCCTCATTACCGGTCTTGCGCGAGGCGGCCAGCCACTGGTTTTCCTGACGCGGGCGGAGGACTTCGGAGCGGCCGACGAGGACGCGCACGGTTTCTGTGGGAGGCGGAGAAACTTCGAGCGGAAGGATGCGCTCGGTGGCCTCGCGGGGCAGCACCCAGAAGACGCGCAGGCCGGGGGCTTCGAAGTAGCTGTGCCACCAGGTTTCCACCATGGAGCGGGCTTCCGCATCGGTGAGTCCGCAGTTGGCAAGACCGGTTGCCATGGCGCGGTAGAGGGGCTCGCAGAAACCGGCGGGTTCGGATTTCAGCGCGGATTCGGCGATGGTGGTGGAGCCGCCGGCAGGGAGTCCGCCGGCCATTTCCGTCCAGCGCAATTTGCCGGCGGTCAGTTCGAACGCGACCAGATAGGGAATGCGTCCGCCGCTGTGGTTTTCCAGGTGGAGTGTCTCATCGGCGCTCACGCGGGTTTTCAGGCCGGGATCGAAATGACCGAGTCCGCGATAGAAAAGGTAGCCTTCCGTCTCGCCACCGGCGGTGCGGACCGCATTGGTCACGGGCTGGCGGGCGCGGAGCCAGCCGAGGTTGTCGTTAGGTTTGAAGAGAACCTGTTTGCGGGTTTCAGCGGGGGAGAGCACGTCGATTTCCCACTCGATGGCACCGCGATAAAGTTTGTTGAAATCCAGCAGCCAGGCGCTGAGTGGCGTGGGCTTGTTTTTCGGGTCGGATGAGGGCGGGGGTTCCGGCAGGGTTTCGCCGCCCGAGCGTTGGGGATACCATTGGCTGATGGTGCCGCCTTCAAAGCCGACTTTCACTTTGGCGCGGATGGGAGTGGTTTCTTCGGAATGAAAATAGATGACGGGGGTTTCCATTTTCACGGTGACGCCGGCCAGAGGGCGCCGGCCCAAGCCCTTGAAAGTTGACGGGATGCCAAAGGTGCCGTGTTGCTGGAGAATCCGGCTCAATTCGGCGGGATCCGGTCGCCCGCCATTTTGTAATCCATGATGGGCATGGACGAAGGCAGGGAGAACCTCTTCTTCCCGCTCCAGTCCGGAGAGCAGGACTCCGTCCGATCCGGCGACGGTGGTGAAGGTGCCCCATTCGTGGAGTTGATAGATCGGCCCGGCCTGGGCAAGGGCGGTGGAGAATAACAGGAGGAGTGCGGATGTTTTCATGACATCCGGAGAAATGGGCTTGGAATGCTTCCGCTTCAAGCCGCATCGGGAGCGTTTACGGAGATTTTACAGGATCGAAGCGCGTGAATTTCCACTCGTGCCTGTGGCGGTCCAGGGCCGATATATCAAAATCAGGCGAAGATGTTTAGATTGAACTACGAACGAAGAGCTCCGCACCGCATGGTGCGGAGTTTCCATGAATTCAGGGGTCACTTCTCTTCGGATTCGTCCTCCATCTCCTCTTCGTCTTCTTCGTCCTCTTCGCTTTCTTCATCTTCACCGTCTGGAGTGGCGGTGACGGGTGGACGGGCGATCATGCCGCCGGGAAGATTCTGGACCGCGCCGGATGGATTGCCTGCGGCAGGCTGGGTGGCTTTGGTGATGAGTTCCGCGCGATCCTTGAGCAGTGGCTCGACGGTGCTTTTCGCGACCTCGAAGGTGATGCCGGAGAAGGCTTTTTCCCTGGCGAGTTTTTCGCTGAGGGCTTTGTGGCGCTCGGTGAAGGCGGCGTCTTTGGTTTTTGCGTCTTCGGGTTTCTCGCCTTCTTCCTTTTTGCGCTCCTTGGGCAGCTCGGCGGTGACTTCCACGGTGATGAGGAAATTGTCGGTGGCGGGAGGTTCCATGCCGGGGCTGAGCGGGGCGGGGGGCGTGTTGTCGGGTTTGGTGGAGGTGAGATTCACGGTGTAGGTGAAGCCCTCGAAGGTTTCGATGGTGGCGGTGCGCTTGTCATCGGACTCGGCGCGTTCGGCGACTTTGTCCGCCGGGACGACGTCCTCGAAGCGGGCGTAGGAGAAGAGGCTCTTGAGCGGGCTGGTGACGGTGGTGTTGAGAACTTCGGTGGGGGCGGCGCCTTCGAGTTTGTATTCGGATTCCTCGTTGTCGCGGGTCAGTTTCCATGCTGGATCGGATTTGCCGGGCTGGCTGACGACGATGGATTTGATTTTCTCGGGGCTGATGAAGTCATCGGCCAGCCAGCGCTTGGGCTCGTTGCTCACCGACGGGAACATTTCGCTGACGGCGTAGAAGCCGGATTCGTCGGCATGGTTGCGGACGTAGCGGCCGACCGCGCCGCCGCCCATGAGTGAGTAGCCGGAGCCGCTTTCGATGGATTTGCCGAGGGAAACCCTGGCGATTTCCTTGCCGGCGGCATCCTTGAAGGTCGCGGTGAGGCCGCGGTCTTCGGGGGTGGCGGCGGCTTCATCCATGCCGAAGCGCGGGGCGAAGGATGGACCCGCTTCCATGCCGAGGGTGACTTTCAACTCGGCGAGCGTGCGGATGAAGTCGTTGACGAAGGTGCTGTTAGCCGGATAGTCGTTGCGCTCCCCGACCACCCATTTTCCGTCCTTGCGGGCGAGGGTGACGGTGCCGGCCGCTCCCTGGATTTCGATGGAGGCGGCTTCGGTGGCGGGGAAGGACTCGAAGAGTGTCTGGCCCTGGACCCGCTTGGTGGCGCTGCGGGCGGACTGGTTCTGGCTGAGCTTCACGACGGCGACCGCCGCGCCGAGAGCGATGGCGATGACCCAGAGGATGGTAACCTGGCGTTTGTTCATTGGTTGGAGAAGTTGTGGGTTGAGAGTTGTTAGTTGGCGGGAAGGGGATGAGGCGGAGGTTGGATCGTGCGATTTTCTGATTCTTCGCGATCAACGATCAACCAGCCACCATCAATCTCTTATCTTGCCCGTGTCGAGCGGCGGCGCTGGATGAAAAGGGCGAGGCCGATGAGGATGACGAGTGCGGGCATGGCGGCGACGTTGAGCAGGGTGATCCTGCCGGCGAGCTTGTCCTTCTGGCGGCGGAGTTCCTTTTCCTGCTCGCGGATGAGTTTGGAATATTCGACCTGTTCCTGACGGAGTTTTTTGATTTCCGCTTCCTGGGCGGGCGAGAGGTAGAGATCGGAACCGCTGGTTTTCTGGGCTTGCAGTTCGCCGAGTTTTTGCTGGGCGGCTTTTTGCTTGGCTTGGAATTCCTCGATCTTGGCACCGACGGTTTGGTTGAACTTCGTTTCCATTTCCTGCACCACGGTGAACGGGCGGGCGATGGCGGAGCGGGAACGGGAGCCGATCAAATGCTTGGAGCCCACGGACTGATCGAGCATGTTGAAGAGCAGGGTTGCGTTGCCGTTTGCCAGCGAGGCCATTTGGGTGCCGCCGAAGTTCTGGACGCGGTAGGCGAAGGAGTCGTAGAAGGCATCCACGTCGGCGATCAGGAAGACGTTGCCGGGAGTGGCGCTTTCCTTGAGGGATTCGGGCTTGGGCGCGTCCTTCTTTTCCGGGGCCGGGGTGCCTTGGGTGGTGGGCTTGGGTTTGCCCTCGGGGAAGGCGGTCTTGAAGGTGCCTGACAGATGGGTGACGAGGTCGTAGGCGGTGCCGTTCGACTTGAGCGTGCGGGCGAGCGAGGGATCGAGTTGGGCGGCTCTCATCGCATCCACGAAACCGGCCTGGGTGGTGGATTTGATGAGGGTGGTGGCCGTCACGCCATCGGCGGTGCCGGTCCGGGTGAAGGCTCCGGGCAGGAACAGGGTGACGGAACCGAGGTCTTTGGTGATGACGTCATCCTTCACCGGCATGGAATCCTTGCCGAGGGTGGGAACGGCGAGTCCGGGGCGATTGCCGTTCAGTCTGGTGGCGAGTGGCGGATCGGCGAGCACTTGTCCGGACTCGAAGGTGACGCCCCAGGCGGAGAGCAGGGTGGGGAGGGTGGAGGTGGTGGGATTGGGCTGCTGGCCCATCATCGGATTGCCCCGGGGCGAGGTCATTTGGGCGGCCACGGAGTGGGGATCGAGACAGGCGACGACGGTGCCGCCGTTGAGCAGGTATTGATCGACGGAATACTCGGCTTCCGGCGTGATGCCGGCGGGGTGGAACAGGAGCAGGACCTTGATGATTTTGGGATCGATGGTGGCGGCTTCCATCGAGATGTCCACGACATCGAAGGACTGCTTGAGCTGCTGATAGATCATCCAGCCCGGAGTGGGCGGCTGGCCGGGCATCATGGCGGGCGCGCCTTTCAGATCGAGCGCGGACATGATGCCGATTTTCGGCTTGGTCGGCGTGCTGACTTCGGCGATGGCCTTGGAGAGGTGATACTCGAGCATCGTCTCGTCGCGCGGGTCGATGAACGGGATGACGCTGGTTTTATCGAGACAGGAAATGGCGGCACCGAAGAAGAGGTTCTGGTCGTCCATGCGCTGGCCGTTGATGCCGTCGAGGTTGGCGGAGTCCTCGGCATCGGTGTCCGGTTGAGGATCGAGGTGGTCGATGCGGAGTTTTCCCTTGGAGATGGTGGCGTATTCCTTGAGCAGGTCGTCCACGCGGCGCATGTGGAGCTTGAGTTCCTCCGGCATGTAGTTGGTGCTACGGGAGGCGTAGTAGCGGATGACGACGGGGGTGTCGAGCTCGGTGAGGATGGCGCGGGTGCCGTCGGAGAGGGTGTGGATCTTGTTCTCGGTGAAGTCGGCTCCGCGGTTGCCGAGCGGGGTGAGGGAGACGAGCCAGTTGGCGAGGACGGCGATGGAGACGAGCGCGGCGACACCGAAGGCTGCGCGGGTGACCGGATGGGTGGTTTTCATGGTGAATGCTGAAAGGCTGGGATTCGGAAAAGCTGATATTTGTCAGGCGCGCTTCGAGGAGAGGATGGCGCTGGTGCCGAGGAGGCAGACGAAGATGATCGAGCCGAACCAGATGAAGTCCTTCAACCGGAACAGGCCGCTGCTCAGGGAGCTGAAGTGATCCCAGACGCCGAAGGAAACGATGCCTTCGAGCACGCCGGGAGAGACGATGTTGGCCAGCTCGCGGGTGACCGGATCATAGCCGCAGAGCAGGACTAGCACGCAGATGGAGACGGAGACGATCAGGCAGACGACCTGGTCGCGGGTGCAGGCGGACACCAGCATGGTGATGGCGAGGAAGGTGCAGCAGACGAGGAAACTGCCGAGGTAGCCGGAGAAAATCGCGCCGTTGTCGGGATTTCCCAGATAGTTCACGGTGGCGACGATCGGGAAGGTGAGCGTCAGGGCGATCAGCCAGACGGTGGCGGCGGCGAGGAATTTTCCGATGATGGCGCTCCAGGTGGAAACGGGGAAGGTGCCGAGCAGCTCGATGGTGCCGGTGCGCTGCTCGTCGGCCCAGAGTTTCATGCCGACGGCCGGGGCTAACAGCATGTAAACCCACGGGTGCCAGAAGATGAAGGTCCACTCCAGCGAGGAGTCGCCGACGCGCATGAACTCGCCGAAGGTGAACGTGAGGCCGAGCGAGAACAGCAGGAAGATGACGATGATGGCGTAGGCCGTGGGTTGCGAGAAGTAGCTGGAAAGCTCGCGTTTGTAGATGGTGCAGGAAGACATGGGAAGATTATGGATGGTGGATTGAAGATCGAAGATGGAGGAGCAAGGGCCGGGGCTTCCGCTCTTGAGTCTTGGGTCTCGAAGGCTGGCGTCTCAGGCGGCCGCTTCGGTGTCGCGGGTGGTGACCTTGCGGAAGAGGTCGGTTAGAGAGCCGGTTCCGGACTGGGCGAGCAGTTCGGCGGGTGTGCCGTCGGCGACGATTTTCCCGCGGTCCACGATGACGGCGCGGCTGCATGCGGCTTCGACTTCTTCGAG
>CAYXZE010000020.1:15351-16749 GCA_964469395.1 uncultured Luteolibacter sp. | reverse complement strand
GTAGCAGTAGCTGCGTTTAATATTCACGTTAATATGAATGATGATAATGGTATGACTGCACTAAGCTTAGCGAATGTAGAAGCACTGGCGGATGATGAGGGTGGAGCTGCCTGTCCGAGTGGATGTAAAGATATTGGTTGGGGAACACATGAAATACTGAAATGCGATTGTACATATACAGGGTATTTTTCTAGTTGTTATTTTTGGGGGTGTTAATTTTATTTTTCTTTACTTAAGGGAGCTTGTGCTCCCTTACATAAATTAGTATATATGCGTATTATATTTGTCGTTTTTTCAATATTGCTGATAATAATTTCAGCATGTAGTGATCAAAAAGCCAGAGAAAAGAAAGAGTTTCCTAGGCACGTATTGCTTACAGCAGATAAGCCGAAAATAGATGAAGTGATAAAACCTGTGAATATTACTATCCATAATGATTTTTTGATTATCCAAAATGATAGGATTCCGGAATCTTCCTGTTTTTTTGTGTATACATTAGACTCTTTTGAATATTTATATAGCTTTGGAAGACTGGGCGGGAGTGATGAAGAATTTGTTTCTCCTTTGATATGTAGAGACAATGGTAGTGGTCTTTTTTACGCCTTTGATCAGCGGACCCGTAATCTTAAATCCTATAAGATTACTGATAAGGGAGCATTTTTAGAAGGTATTACAAAGGTAAACGAAGCCACTGGATACCCATTGCAGGAAGCAGCTATACTTAATGATTCAACATTGTTATATCTTACGGTAGACAATTATGTAGTGTCCTATAATATAAATACAGGAAATGTTATAGATTCTATTGGTTTTGAAACAGGCCTTCGAGATGTTTTGGGAGAACAGTATAACAAATCTATGGATTTTTTCCATTTCTCTACCTACAAGGGGCAAATGGTGATGGGGCATAACTTCATTGACAAATTGTCTGTGAACAAATGTTCGAGTAATGGGGGATTTATTGAGAATTCATCCTCATTGAAAGAATTTCTACATCACACCTATACGGATGAGTTATATGAAAATATCTATCGATATGTATATCTATATAGTACATCCGATCTGGTTTTTGCGCAATATTCTGGTTATAAATTTAAAACTCTTCAACCGTTTCCTATGAATATAGGGAAAAGACATTTCAACTTTTTGATGGAAGTTTATGACTGGAATTTAAACCCAAAGTTTTTGTTGGAATTTGACAACGATTTTCTACGGTGTGTAATAGATGAGAAAAGGAAAAGGATAATCACATGGAATTTCTTAAAAGATTTTGACTTTCTATTGGTCTATGACTATAGTGCTGTGAACTAGTCGATGAAGTAAAATTATTGAAATATGAGGTGAAAGTGACCTCTCCCCAGAAAACCGGAGTATTTAAAAGTAGAGAATTCGGCTGTT
>CAYXZE010000020.1:0-15251 GCA_964469395.1 uncultured Luteolibacter sp. | reverse complement strand
AAAGTGACCTCTCCCCAGAAAACCGGAGTATTTAAAAGTAGAGAATTCGGCTGTTCTTTGAGGCACATGCTTATGGAGTACCGTTCGACAAATTCCAATATTTGTTGAAATATCCTGCATCTATCATTGAGCTTTGTTTCCAAACTTCATAATCATACCATCCCCGCAAGGGAAAGTCTTTGATGTTTTCCCATAAAAGTTCCTTATCGTTGGTTCCAACGATAAGGAAATATCTTTTTTTATGAGCGGGACTGGGATAAATAAAGCTATAACATAATGCTTTACCAAGATGCCTTTTTCCGTTGATTTGGATATATTCACTTGTAACCTCCAAAGGAATATGTTCTTTAAATTGTTTGATAATCAAATTGGTGTTTTCAGATCCTATTAAGATCAGGTTATTATTTAATAAGTCTGCAGCATTTATTTCGGTATCATTTTTTGTGATACAATTGGTAAAGAAATTCTTTTTCCAGTTGTTGCAGAGTGTATCGGCAGCTGCCGCGATTGAATGTTTTTGTTCTGCGCTTCCAAAGGTACCCCTTACTACTATAAAACTGTCTTTAAAAATATCGTTGACAGGCCCCTCAAGGACATCGGTTTTCAATAATCCGGACTTTCTTTCTGCTGTTAAATCAAGGGTTATTCGGTCATTTGGCGGATATACTACATTAAACTGCTTATGCTTGTACAAGATAGTGATAGGTGTTTCCCTGTCGATTTTAGGAAGATCATTTAGGTCAATAGTCAATTTATTGATATTTACCGCATCGATTTGAATGGTATTGTTATCGGAGCAAACGGCATGAATGCTTGCTTTCCTGCCATCCTCTTTATCATCAATGGTTATCCAATGGTATTTGTTATATTTAAGTTGATAAGTCGAAAAGTTAATGGTATCGGGTCTAATCCTTTCCTTGTTCTTAAAGAACTCGAATATCCTGCTGATAATTACCTCCTCAGAGATAAGCTTAAAGCGGTGTGCCTTGGTGGCATTATTTAGGCTGTCTAAATTTGCCCTGCCACCTCCTTTTTTTACCGCCTCAACCAATTGTTTGGTAATTGCAAACTTCGCCTTTGCATCGGTCGGCGTATGGAAGATGAGCATGGGAATATTCTTATAGTTTTCGGCGGTACGGACAATGTCATTGAGCTGTGTCCATTTATTTGGATACTTGTTAGATTGTAGATAGCTAAGTTCTGGTCCCTCAACCCCAATAGCCGCAAAAAAAGAAGGAAACCTATTGGCTATCAGAAGGGCCTGTAAGCCGCCCGAGCAGTCGCCATATAGAAATACCCGGTTATCGTCAATATCATAATCTCTTTTTAGCGCTGCCAAAGCCTCAAAGGTAGCGGTCGTGACGATGGGGTTTAAGTTGTAGTCCCTGTAGATCCGTGAACTTGGCCATAGTACACTAAAACCATAAGTATCGGCAAGGCGGGCAATGAGCTCTATCCTTGTAATATCGGCTACATGCCAACTTTTCAAAAACGGCTCCTGTTTGGTCACATAAGGCATCATAACTACTACCGGCATCTGCTTGCCTGGTTTATAACCGGGTGGCATATAGAGCATGTAATTATCTACGGATTGATCTATGGACGATCTAAACCCCCTAATATGCAGTCCGGGAATGCCGGAAAAGGGCTCCTTTTTAGAAGATAGCTTATTTAGAACCATCCCTATTTCAAAGAGGGTTGCTGAAATTTTTCTATCCAGCCACTCACCGTATTGATTCCTGGCGCCAAAATCATCCATGTACAAAAAACGTTGGTATAACGTTTCAACATTAATCCGCCAGACATCGTGTGACAGGAAGGGCTTAAGCCGACTTTGATAATCATTAAAAACCTTCCTGTAGTTGCCATATATAAAGCACTGTTCCAATGTATCTGCATCGGTAATCAATTTGCATTTATAAGGCCCCTCTTTGAGTTTATGCAGATCAACTTTCCATTGATGTCCAGCAGGTAGTGTTCTATCCAAAACAATATCATTATCGGTGTCTATAATCTGTAAATGTACCGGATGGGCAACCGGGATAAAGGCAGGGTATTTTAGTCTGAGGGAAAGACTGTCTTGCTCCTTAACAAGGTAATGTTCGCTAATACTGTAGAAACTATCCCCAAAGGCATATTTTCTGACATAGTTAATTGAAGAAATATCCAGATGAAATGTCCAGAAAACAGCAGATCCTGTATCCTTGGATAATGCTACTCTGATTTCGTTATCGCCCTTTTTTAAATGAGCAGCTACCGTGTACCTGTTCTTTGAGATATTATCATCGTTATTTTTAACACTGATGAGCTTTCCATTTAACCAAAGCTTAAGATCGCCATGCATCCCAAATAAAAAAGCTACATCCTGTTCAATACTGCTTTTTACTATGCAGGACAGATAGCCCCCCACTCGTTGACAGGCAGCAGGGGCATCAGCTTTAAATATGAAATCTAAAGGGATGTAATCCTTGTCCTGGTGGTAGTTGAAGGTTCTTCTTCCGTCTGCCAATTTCGGATTTAACATGTGGGGCAAGGTGTCCGTTGAATCGAAATATGGCCCCTGCAACAGCCAGTTCCTAACCATGACCGAACTGTCTGTTTTCTTGAAATCAGGAATATCGTTGATTGGGATAGAATGACTATTGCAAGAAAGGGATACAATGGAAAAGATACAGAAGTGCCAATAAGTAGAAATTATGCTAAAAATATTGTGCTTACTTTTTTTTTTCATGATAAGATGAATTTCTGTATTAAAAATAATTGATAACATTTTTATCCGTTTTTCCAATGTCCGCTACTCCAATTATAAAGCTCGTGTCTTTAGATTGTTCTCTATGTAAAAACACCGGATCTAAATTATGTAGTTACGTTTACCTATACGATTTTTCAAACAACTCAATTCTTACGCAATTCTTTCGGATCCGAAAGAATTGCGTAAGAATTGAGTTGTCACTTTCTTCTTTGGATTGGTTTAAAATTATTTAATTTGAAGATGTAAATAATATTGAAATGAAATAGGATAAAGCTGGAATATAATGCTGACAAAAGATAATACTATAAAAAAGGAGAATTCAGGTTGGAAAGGGATTGCTGTAACGGCTATTGTTACCATCATAGTCGTGATGATATTACGTACGTTTCTTTTTGCCTCCTTTAAAATTCCTTCTGCTTCTATGGAGCCGACATTGCTGGCCGGCGATTTTATCTTAGTCAATAAACTGATTCCCGGCCCGCGAATAGATTTCTTAGGTAATAAAGATACAAAGTCTGTTGTCCGGGTTCGGGGTTTGCGTGCTATACAACGAAAGGACGTGTTAGTCTTTAATGATCCGTATTATCAATCCGGAGATATCGTACGGAACTGGAATGTGTATTATGTGAAGCGCTGTATAGGCTTACCGGGCGATACCCTTTCCATAAAAGACGGTTATTGTTACATCGTTCGTAACTCGATAACGCAAAAATTGCTTACCCCCAAAAAAGTAAGGCAGGTAAATATGGTAGCAGAAGATGATAGACCAGAGATGTTTAAATCGCTGGACTGGACGATCCGTAATTTTGGACCCGTCTATATTCCGCAGAAGGGAGACCGGGTTGTATTGGATTCTGTCAACAGGTATATGTATAAGAACTTGATTGAATATGAATCCGGAAAGAAACTGACGGAGATTGATGGCGTTTTTTATCTCAACGCAGAAGAGTGTCGTGCTTACACATTTCATAAGAATTATTACTTTTTGGCCGGAGATCACGCCCGGGATTCCAAAGATTCTCGCTATTGGGGTTTATTGCCCGAAGATCACATTGTTGGTAAGGTCGCTTATGTATGGCGCTCTGTAGATCCCTACACCCATAAATACCGATTTGACCGTTTTTTTAAATCCCTTAATGAATGAAGAAAAGTCCCAACATAACTGTTATTAACTATCTGTGTCTTTTGCCATTTATGGCGTTATTTGGTCTCGTCTTTATTTTAGATGATTGGCAGACGGAGACCGGAATAGGCAAAGCTATTGGCTTCTATGTATTGATAGCGCTGATTCCGCTTTCAGCGGGGCTTTCCTATTGGAACAATAGGCAAAGTATGAAGTATCATCTGGTCGATCTGTTGATCCCGCTAGTTGTTTTCTTCGGACTATTACTCTCCTATATAAATCATCTGACTGTGAACAACAAGATGGTGATGCTGGTTCTGCTCGTTGTATTGTATTTCTGCTTTCGTATTTTACTCGTGCAGCGTCAGGCCAATCTTTATGTACTGCTTATCGCGGTGATGTTAACAGGATGTGGCGAAGCACTATGGGGCCTGTTGCAACTCTATGGTTATACAAACTCACAGCATCATCTCTTTAGAAGTACGGGCTCATTTTTCAATCCGGGGCCTTATGCGGGTTATCTTGCAGTTATATGGCCTATTGCTCTCTATTATCTGTTGCGTGATTGGCGGGCTTGGACTGCCACATTTGACAGAAAGCTGATCTGCTACAGGCTCCGTTGGGGAGTTGCATCAATAGCATTTGTCTGCATGCTATTGATGCTGCCGGCCACGATGAGCCGGGCGGCCTGGATTGCGACGGCGGCCAGCAGTATGGTAATACTGGGCTTATATTTTTTTAAGATACAGTGGCGTTCGTATTTCAAAAAAAATAAGCGATGGTCAAAAATGAAATGGTTAAGCTTGGGGCTCGTTACGGTCACATTTGTAGGTCTATCGGGAATGGGTTTATATCATCTGAAAAAAGATTCTGCCGATGGACGTGCATTGATCTGGAATGTTTCGATGGATATGCTCGAAAAAAATTGGATTAACTACGGTTTAGGCCATTTCGCCGGGAGCTATGGAAAGGCACAGGAACGTTATTTTTCGGAGGGGCGCGGCTCGGAGTGGGAAAAATCTGTCGCGGGTGAACCTGAATATGCGTTCAACGAATTTATCCAAATCGCGATCGAACTGGGTGTACTACCGTTGATCTTGCTGTTGTTTGCGGTGCTATATGCCATTCGGACGGGGATTCGGAACCGTAGATTTGCTGTAGTGGGTGCTTTGGTCGGTCTGTTTACCTTTGCGGCCTTTTCTTATCCGTTCAGTCTTATTCCGTTTTTAATATTATTGATATTCCTGTTTGTGGCTTGTGTGTCTGCCCCTTACGAATTTACCTACTACGGTGACGTAATATATCTTTATCTGTTTGACTTTGATGTCCGTCGCCGCTGGAATGCGTACTCAATGATAGGTTTATTAGTTACCTCCGCTATTCTTGTGGGGTGCAGTCTAGTTACCCGCTATCCTGTCTACATGGCACATAAAAAATGGGGACAGGCACGGGGCTATTACCATGCAGGTGTATATGATAAGGCGGTGGAACAATATGACGGGCTTTTTCCCTACTTGATAGACCAGCCAAATTACCTGTTCGAATATGGGCAGATGCTTTTCAAGCTCCATAGGTATGATGATAGTATGCAGGCTTTTTTGTACGGTTCGGAAGTAAGTGCAGACCCTATGTTTCATATTTTGATGGGTAGAGTACTGCAGGTGCAAAAGAGATTCCTGAATGCGGAGACAAGATATCAGCATGCAGCGCAGTGTACTCCCCACCGCCTATATCCATATTATCTTCTTGCCAAATTGTATGATGAAATGGGGGAAGCTGAAAAAGCTTATAAAATGGCCTTGTTCGTTGTAGACAAACCTGTAAAAATAGATTCGCCTGCGGTACAGGAGATGCGGGAAGAAATGAAAAAGTACGTACTAAAGGGGCAGGCCGAAAAAGAAAGAACCACCGGAAGTGAAATTTGAAATAATCGATAAATAAAAATAAGATCCATGAATATAAAAAGGAATTTAACACGATCTCCCATGGTTTTATGGAGCCTAAGCATGCTAGGGGCGCTATTATATGGAGCTTGTACGAATGTCAAACTCAAAGAAGATGAAGGTAGTGTACAGACAATATTGCCGGGAGAGATTGCACAGGTCAAAGCATTTGTCCTGAAGAGCAAAATATTCAATCACGAACTGATCTCGAATGGCACGATAGAGGCTGCTGAGAAAGTAGATCTTCGTTTTGAAGGTGCCGATATTGTGGAAGAGATCTATGTTAAAAATGGCGAGCAGGTGAAAAAAGGACAGAAAATAGCGCGACTGGCACAATTTAAACTTGAAAATGCGCTAAAGCAAGCGGCCGATAATCTGGAAAAGTCGAGTTTGGAGCTGCAGGATGTCCTGATCAGTCAAGGGTACGCTTTAAAGGACTCGCTAAAAGTCCCGGCAGAAACCATGAAAATAGCCAAGATAAAAAGCAACTATGAAAATAGTATGATCCAGTACGAATTGGCACGCTATCATGTAGACCATTCGGTATTGTATGCTCCGTACGATGGTATCGTTGCTAATCTATTTGCCAAGAAGTACAATATGCCGTCTGGAAATGAACCTTTCTGTACTATTATTGCCAGTCAAAGTCTTGATGCCCATTTTACGGTACTGGAAAGCGAACTTCCGCTTATTCGTAAGGGGGATCAGGTACAATTGTCTCCCTTCTCTTACCAGGACTATACCGTTGCTGCTGTTATCGATGAAATCAATCCGGTCGTTGATGAAAACGGCATGGTCAAGGTCAAAGCACGTATCGCCGGTTCCTCCCCACGGTTGTATGAGGGGATGCATATTAAAATACGTGTGCAGCGATCCGCAGGAAGTCAATTGATTATCCCTAAAGAAGCATTGGTATTACGGAATAATAAGAAGGTCGTTTTTACGGCTAAAGATCATAAGGCACATTGGAATTATGTGGAGACCGGTTTGGAGAATTCAACGGGATATGTCGTCACCGAGGGATTAAAAGATGGGGATAGCATTATCTACGATGGAAACCTGAACCTGGCCCACGAGACGCCGATAGTCATATCGAAATAGAAAGAGGTAAAACTATTATAAACATAAAAAGCACTATTTATGAATATTTTTGAATTAAAGTTGATTGTTCCCATTTTAATCGTAATTGGATTTTTTATAATTATTAAAATATTCGAAAAAAAAGGCGTTTTTTCGAATAGTACTATTTTAAAAGTAAGACTTCTACTTGGTGGAATTGGTACCGGTGTTTTCTTGACGAATGCGTATTATGCCGAGAAAATTAGAGATATAATTACGCTAATTCTCTTGTCTTTATTAATGCTTTATGGTGTAATAAGGTTATTGAAGAAGTTGAATTTCTAGACAAAAATCATTTGATAGAAATACAGTTAGGTTTTCCGAAAGAATTGCGTAAGAATTGCGTGCTCTGATTCTTTCCTAATTTTGTTTAGGTTTCTTTTCTTTGGTTAAGGGGTAGATCGATAACAATGTGATTTCATTCCTTGCAATTTTAAATCAAGAACATCTATGATTAGATATCTTATTGACAGGCCGATTGCTGTTTTTATGGCATTTTTGGCATTTTTTATTTTAGGAATTATTACCTATCTGCATATTCCGATATCGCTGTTGCCGAATATTCCGATTCCGGAGATTACGATACAGATTGCAGGTAAAAACGCATCTGCCCGGGGCTTGGAAAATACGGTTGTAGCACCTATTCGGCAACAGTTGTTGCAAGTAGCGCATATCCGGGATATCCATAGCGAAACGCATGACGGACAGGGGATTATTCGGCTCAATTTTGAATATGGAGCGGATACAGACTTGGCTTTTATAGAAGTCAATGAAAAAATCGATGCAGCCATGAACCGCATCCCCCGGGATATGGAAAGACCCCGCGTGATCAAAGCTAGTGCGACTGATATTCCGGTCTTACACCTCAACCTCACCTTAAATACAGATTCCCCATTCGAAGATGATCAGGAACAAAAGTTTTTGGAACTTAGCGAATTGACCAATACCGTCATCAAAAAGCGGATAGAACAGCTTCCACAAGTGGCTATGGTCGATATCACGGGATTAATGGACAAGCAGATCTTGATTTCGCCGGTACAAAGTCTGTTGGAAATAAGTGGAATTACACCCTCGGAAATCGCCACCGTATTGCAGGATAATAATATAGAGCCCGGAGCAATGCTGGTCAAAGAGGGGCACTATGCTTATAATATCAGCTTTTCATCTGTGGTACGTACACTAGCTGATGTACAACAGCTTTATATCCGGAAGAATGACCGGATTTTTCAACTCCAGGATATCGCGGATATACAGATTGTTCCGCAGCAGGAGAAAGGAATTGCACTTTACAATGGTAAACGTGCTATTAATATGGCAATTATTAAGCAGGGAGAAGAAAATATGGCTAATCTGCAGGCCGCTTTGGAGGGTACTATTAATAGTCTGAAACACACCTATCCGGATATTGCATTTTCGACATCCCAGAATCAAACCGAATTATTGGACTATACGATTGCTAATTTGCAGCAGAATTTAATATTAGCCTTTATCTTCGTGTCTTTGGTGTCTGTTTTTTTTATGCGTGACGTTCGGTCGCCGTTGATCATTGGCATCAGTATGTTCGTCTCCCTGATCGTTTGTCTGCTATTTTTCTACCTCTGTAATATTTCTCTGAATATCGTTTCATTGACGGGATTGGTGCTGGCACTGGGGATGATGATCGATAACTCCATTATTGTCACGGATAACATTAGTCAATACCGCAAGAAGGGGTTGCCAATAGATAATGCTTGTGTTAACGGTACGAATGAAGTCATTGCACCTATGCTCAGTTCTTCGTTTACCACTATAGCTGTCTTTATTCCGCTGATCTTTATGAGCGGTATAGCCGGAGCTGTATTTTTTGATCAGGCTTTTTCGGTAACGGTAGGGCTCCTGGTTTCCTATCTGACTGGGATTATGCTGTTGCCTGTATTGTATAAGCTGATCCATAAGATCAGGCTGCCGGCGGCATTATCCAAACGGTTTAAACCTTCGGAAGTACCTCAAAAGGTGTCGAAGGTACCTATTCCGGAGCGTATATACCACAAGATCGCAGATTGGGTGTTTGCGCACAAGGGCGTTACAACGGCGTTGACATTGTTGCTGTTTCCTTTATGTATTTGGATGTTTTACCTGATTCCCAAGGAGAAAATGCCCGAAATAAGCCAGCAAGAGCTGATGGTCGAGATTGAATGGAATGAGAATATCCATCTGGAAGAGAACCGGAAACGTTCGGTAGCGCTATTGGATCATATCCGCGAGTATGTGGAGGTGAGTTCTGTCTTAATAGGACAGCAACAGTTCTTATTAAACCGGGAAAAAGAGAACACCGTGTCGGAATGTGAGATATACCTGAAGGCGAATAGTGTAGAAGGCGTAGCACTGCTGCAAGCGGCAGTCGTTCACTACCTGAGTCAGCAGTTTCCGAAAGCCATCTCCGGGTTTGCACCGGCGGGTACGATCTTCGAACGCGTTTTCACAACGGCTGAGGCGGACCTGAGGTTGGAGTACTATCCGCGAAACCAAAGCAAAACGATAACGAGAGACGCTATAGCCGCCTGGCAATCCGAAATTAGTGGTATAGCAGGGGCCGTTCCAAAGAGCGTATCCTTCCAAAAACAGCTCGATATACAGATTGATAAAGAAAAGCTATTGGTGTACAATGTACCTTATAATACCGTCTATCAGTCCTTGAAAGCGGGGTTTAAAGAAGAAGAGATTACCACACTACGCTCATATCAGCAATATCTTCCTATTATGTTGGGCAAGGAAAGTGATGCGGTCAACACCGTTATCCGGAACAGCTTGCTGCATGTGCCGGCGACTAAAAGCGGTGAACAGGCCAGGAGAGTACCGCTACAGGAGTTTGTTAAAATAATGCCGAGTGAAGGCATGAAAAGCATAGTTGCCGGCCGGAATGGCGAATATATACCGTTTGAGTTATATGGGGTTACGGATCCTGAAACAACATGGCAGCAGTTAAGGAGCCGTATCCAGCCTGATAATGAACGCGATATCGCTTTTTCGGGATCTTTTTTTTCTAATCAAAAAATGTTGGATGAGCTCCTGCTGATCCTTTTAGTTTCCATCATGCTGATGTATTTTATCCTGACAGCACAGTTTGAAAGCTTCGTACAGCCGTTAATTGTTTTGCTGGAGATTCCGATCGCCATAGCAGCCGCTTTAGGTACACTGCTTTTCTTTGGCTATAGTTTGAATCTGATGTCTGCTATCGGCATCATCGTGACAAGTGGTATTATTATCAACGATAGTATCCTCAAACTGGACATTATGAATCAGCTTCGGAGACAGGGCACAGATCTGATGGAAGCTATTCATGAAGCCGGACGCAGGCGGTTGAATGCTATTCTCATGACCAGCCTTACCTCCATTGTTTGTATGTTGCCTTTACTGTTCAGCAATGATATGGGCTCGGAATTGGAGAAACCGCTGGCGGTGGCAACCATCGCCGGTATGCTGATCGGTACACCCATCAGCTTATTTGTCGTACCACTGGTGTATTGGTTTATTTATCGGACAAAATCTATCAAATCTTAACTATTATGGGAAAGCGTTGTTTATTGATTATTGCAATATGGGGGCTGCATTTATCGGCCTGGGGGCAGACTAAGCAGAAACTGAGTCTGCAGCAAAGTATTGAAATCGCCACAGATAGTTCTTTACAGGCTTTTAGGGTCAAGAATCTTTATTTAACAAACTATTGGGCATACCGATCATTCAAAGCTGCACGGTTGCCCTCGCTGAATCTTAATATGACCCCGTTACAGTATAATAGAGAATTCACAAAACGATACGATCCGGATAATAACATCGATATATACAGGGTACAGCAATCGGTATATTCGTCGGGTAATGTTTCGATCAATCAAAATCTGGATGCGACAGGGGGGACATTCTTTATTGATTCGGAACTGGGATTTTTTCGGAATTTTGGGGAGTCAAGTTTTTCGCAGTATTCCAGTGTGCCTATCCGGATAGGATACACGCAATCCTTGATAGGATTCAATGCGTTTAAATGGGAGAAAAAGATTGAGCCCTTAAAATATGAAAAAGCCAAAAAGCAATATCTGTACGCACAGGAGGAAATAGCAGAATCTGTTATACAGTTGTTTTTCGGACTCGCTATGGCGCAGGCAGAATTTGATCTGGCAACGGAAAATGTCGTTTCTTCGGATACCTTATTTCTCATAGGTCAGGAACGGTTTAAGATCGCTTCGATTTCTCAAGCCGATATGTTAACGTTGAAACTGGATGCCATTAACGCGAGAAATTCGCTGAAGAATGTAGCAATAGAATTGAAGAAGACGACTTTTGAATTGAGCAATTACCTTAATTTGGAAGGCAATAAGCAGCTGGAGATTATTATTCCGGAACCACCTCGCCCGATTCGTATTCCAATCGATCAGGCTTTGCGCCTTGCAAAGGAAAATAACCCCGACTACCTGGCCAACCGGCAGGAGATCATAGAAGCAGAAAGGGAAGTGGAGCGTACTAAGAGGGAAGCTTCTTTCAATCTGAATCTTTATACGACCATGGGTTTTAATCAGGTAGCACCCACCGTAGCCGAGGCTTATCGGAATCCTTTGCAGCAAAATTTGGTAAGTATCGGTATGCGTATTCCTATTCTGGATTGGGGGGTTAGAAAAGGAAAGGTGAATATGTCCAGAAATAGCCTTGATGTAGCTAAAATATCGGTGCAGCAACGGGAGCAGAGTTTGGAACAGGAAATTATCGTGACAGTAAGTGATTTTGAGGTACAACAGGATATGATCAATAGTGCCGAAGAAGCACTGGAGCTTGCTGTTGCGGCTTTTCAGGCCACCCGGCAACGGTTTGTTATCGGTAAATCTGATATCAACAGTTTGACCTTGTCGCTGAACAGGCAGAAAGATGCCCAAAAGAATTATATCTCGGCACTGAAAAACTATTGGTTGAGCTATTTTAGGATTAGAAAGCTGACTTTGTTTGACTTTGAAAAGCAGGAATCGCTCTCCTACCTTTTTGATTATATGCATCCGGTAAACTGATGGGGATTTCAAAAAAAATATCGTTTTTCTCTGTTATCCTGAGTTTTCTCTGTTTATCTCTGGTAGGTCTGACATTGATTCCGCTATTGACGGTTAAATTGTCGCCATCGCAGACTCTGCCCGGTCTTTCTGTTAATTTTTCGATGACGGGAAGCTCGCCGCGAACAGTAGAAATGGAGGCAACATCTAAACTGGAAGCGATGCTGAATCGCTTGGAGGGGGTGAAGAAAATCAGTTCTAAATCCGGCAACGGATGGGGGCATATCCATATCGAATTTAATAAGCATAAAAATATGGATATCGCCAGATTCGAAGCCTCATCTGTCATTCGGCAAACCTGGCCTTTGTTGCCGGAAAATGTAGCATATCCGTCCATTTCGCAAAGCAGGGTTGACAATAATGCTAATAAACCTTTTCTAACCTATACGATCAATGCACCCGCTACCCCCTACGAAATACAGCATATTGCAGAACACAACCTTAAACCGCAACTTGCCCTTATCGGGGGAATATCCCGTGTGGATGTTCGGGGAGCGATGCCCATGATATGGCAATTGGAATACGATGCCGATCTGTTGAGGACACATGGGATTGCCGTCAAAGATATACAGCAAGCTATTTCAGAAGCACTTCGTCATGAATTTTTGGACATGGCCTTGATCAAATCGTCTGTGCAGGAGCAGGAATGGATCAGGCTGACATTGCATCCGGCTCTCCAATCAGAGGCTGCCGCATTAAAGTCTATTGGTGTTAAGCGGATCGATGGGACGATTATCCCGTTGGAAAAGGTGATAAAGATCAATCGCATAGAAGAACAGGCACAAAGTTATTTTAGAATAAATGGCCTAAATTCTATCTATCTGTCTATTATCGCGGATGAACAAAGTAATCAACTGGCGCTGGGCAAAAAAATAAAGCATCACCTCGATGTAGTGAAAAAGACACTTCCGCCGGGCTATGAGTTACATCTAAACTATGACGCGACAGAGTTTATTCAACAGGAACTGCATAAGATCTATTTTAGGACCGGATTGACGCTCGCTATTCTGCTGCTGTTTGTACTATTAACCTATCGTAAATTCAAATATGTATTATTGATCACAGTGTCCCTGTTCAGCAATCTGGCTATGGCAATAATACTTTATTACCTGTTAGGTCTGGAGATACAGTTGTATTCGTTAGCGGGGATCACCATTTCGTTGACCTTGATTATTGATAATACCATCGTCATGGCGGAGCATATTATCCGAAAGCGAAATCTAAACGCGTTCATGTCTATTTTGGCAGCTACGCTGACGACAATCGGAACGCTGTCTGTTGTCTTTTTGATGGAAGAGCGCATTCGGTTAAATTTACAGGATTTTGCCATCGTGATCAGTGTTAATCTCTTTATTTCATTATTGACGGCCTTATTCCTTGTGCCTGCGCTGTTGGAAAAGCTTGGGATAGGTAAGGTGAGCGGAAAGAGACCGGCAGCTGGAATTGGCCGCAGACAACGATATGTGTCGGTGTATTTCTACCGGTATTATGCCGTCTTATGTGTATTTCTTTACCGTTGGCGAAAGATGGCTGTTTTGTCGATTATTCTGGCGTTCGGATTGCCTGTTTTTCTGCTTCCCGAAAAGATAGAAGGAGAATCGAAATGGGCTGCACTGTACAATCAATCGTTGGGCAGTGACCAGTATAAAGAAAGTATATCTCCTCATGTCAACATCGTATTGGGGGGTACGCTGCGGCTCTTTGTACAGAAAGTAAAACACGGGAGCTATTTTAAAGCTCGGGAGGAAACCAGTCTGTTTGTTAACGCATCGTTGCCCAGCAATTCGACCATTGCAGAAATGAATGGACTTGTACAACGAATGGAACAGTATATCAGCCAATTTGCTGAAGTGAAACAGTTTCAAACGGATATACAAAATGCAAGGCAGGCGAGTATCAGCATCCAATTTGTAAAGGAATACGCCAACAGTAGTTTTCCGCATTTATTAAAATCCAAACTGATTAGTAAGTCACTGGAGCTGGGGGGCGGAAGCTGGGGGGTATACGGATTAGGAGATGGGTTCAGTAACGATGTACGGGAGGGTGCGGGCTCTTATCGCCTGGAAATGTTTGGATATAATTACGATGAACTGTTGGACTGGGCCGAAAAACTTAAGCGCAGGCTATTGGAACACCGGCGTATTAATGATGTGACTATTAACGCTGAATTTAGTTGGTTTAAAGATGACTATGAAGAATTTGCGTTTGCCATGAAGCGGGATCGATTGGCAGAGGAGCATATTCAGCCTTATCAGCTTTATGAACAGATAAACACGGTATTGGGGCGTCGGATAAACGGTGGTAATATGATTACCGCCAATGGAGCAGAACGCATGTATCTGCACGCTAAACAATCGAATGAATATCATGCCTGGGATATGCTGCACATGCCGATTCATGCCAATGGGAAAGTGTATAAATTGTCGGAGCTGGTACAGATAGACAAGGGAAAGGCACCAAAGGAAGTGGGCAAGATCGATCAACAATACCGCATCTGTATGCAGTATGAATATATCGGAGCATCCGAGCAAGGACGAAAGGTGCAGGAAAACTATATAGCGGAATTTGAAGAAAGCTTGCCCATAGGATATACTATCAAGGATGCGAATCCAAGATATGATGGAAGAAAGAAGGATAAAAAGGAGTATCTCCTGCTTGTATATGTTTTCATTATCATTTATGTCATCTGCTGTATTTTATTCAATTCATTCAAAAAGCCGCTGTACATCCTGTTTATTATTCCGATATCTTTTATCGGGATCTTTTTGTCTTTTTACCTGTTTGCTATTGATTTTGATCAGGGAGGCTATGCTTCATTTATCCTGCTATCAGCGCTAACCATCAACGCCAATATTTATATCGTTGAGGAGTACCATCGTATCCGGTCTCACTCGGGCGTAACACCGCTGAGGGCTTATATAAAGGCCTGTCAGGTGAAGATTCGCCCCATATTGCTGACTGTTTTATCGACTATACTCGGGTTTGTTCCTTTTCTGATCGGCGACGGAAAAGAGGCCTTTTGGTTTCCCTTAGCAGTGGGTACTATGGGGGGATTAATAGTTTCTACATGGGCAACACTTCTGTTTCTGCCGCTTGTTATGGGAGTAGGAAAGAACATACGCTCAGGGTGAGGTTTTGCTCTTTTTGTTATCCCGACTTTGGAGGCCTGTCTACCGACAGGTAGAGATCTAAATCAGGCCATCCCCAGGGAAGCAAACCGCAGAAGTTTTTTTCTTTTTTCGGAC
>CAYXZE010000019.1:14750-16838 GCA_964469395.1 uncultured Luteolibacter sp. | reverse complement strand
TCTCTTTTTCCGTGTATTCCGTGTATTCCGTGGTTAGCCATCTTCCCTTCTAGGTTCAGCCATCCGCACGCGAGATCGCCTCAAGCACCGTCACCGCCTGCCACGCGGCCTCAACCTGATGAACCCGGAAAATCTGCGCCCCTCGCGCCATCGCCGCGCTGATGCACGCGACCGTCCCCGCATCACGTTGAGCGGGATCCGGCAGATCCAGCACCTCGCCGATCACCGTCTTCCGCGACACCGGCACCAGCACCGGCCGCCCGAATTCCCGCAGCCGCGCCAACTCGCGGAACACCGTGAGATTGTCCTCCCGCTGCTTCGCGAAGTCGATGCCCGGATCGAGAATCACCGCCTCCAAGTCCAGTCCCGCAGCCGCCGCGAGCCGCAATTTCTCCGCAAAAAACCGCTCCATTTCCCCCATCACATCGCCCCATTGCTGCTGGAAATGCGGGATTTTCGGCTCGCCCACGCTGTGCATGACGAGCAACGCCGCCCCGTGAGCCGCGCAATGGCGGGCGTTCCGGTCATCCGGCAGCGCGCCCATGTCATTCACCAGCTCCACCTTGCCGGATTTCAAAATCTCCCCGACCACCTCCGGCCGCCAGGTGTTCGCGGATAAAACCGGCGGCCAGATTTGCGCCTCATCCCGCGGTTTCAAATCCCTCCAAACCTCGTCCCACCTCTCCAAAAACCCCTGAAACCGCCGGATTTCCTCCGCCACCGGCACCGCCGCGCGATTCGTCCGCGCGCTCTCCGCCCCCACATCGATCACATCCGCGCCCGCCGCCGCCTGACTCCGCGCCAAGGCCACCGCCTGCGCGAAATCCAGCGTCCCGTCTCCGGAAAACGAATCGTCATTCACGTTCACAATCCCCATCACCAGCGGTCGCCGGGGAAACTCGATCACCCGCTCGGGCAGCCTCAATCGCATGGTGTTTTTCCTAACCGCCGGGCGGGCAAAGTGCAAAGAGCAATATGCACCGGAGACGACCTTCGCTGACCCTACCAGCCGCCTCCGGTGCTTTGGCTGATTCGACCGGAATTTTTAATCCGCTCTGGACACGAAGCTGGATGCAACCCAAGAGCCAAACCTTTTCAGGCACCTCCAAATCAAAAAAACCGCAGGGAGAAACCATCCTTGCCTCCGCCGGATACGTGACGGAAATCTACACCCGGCATCACAAAACCCACGGACTGCCACTCCCGCCAGTCCTGCCATTCGTGTTCCACCAAGGACCGGACTCCTGGCTCCTCACCACCGCCTTCGAGGACCTCTTCGCGCTGCCCCCGGAACTCGCCGCCGATCTGCTGCCTTTCCTGCCGAAATTCCACCACGCGCTGCTCGACCTTACCCGCTTTGATCCAGCCACGGAAGAGGGCGACACCCGCCTGCGCACCATACTGCAATTGATGAAACTTGCCCGCAAAAAGGAACTGCTGCGCTTCTTCCAGTGGCTGGCTGGCTTTTCCGCCAAGGAACTTCCCGATAACTTGCTCAGCCTCATGCTTCTCTACGCTCTCCACACCGACAGCGACCTTGACGCTCGGAAAATCTACCATACCCTGTCCTCAAACCCCGAACTGGAAAAGAACACCATGTCTGTCGCAGAAAAACTGAAAGCCGAAGGCCGTGTCGAAGGCCGTGTCGAAGGCCGTGTGGAGGGTCGTGTGGAGGGTTTTTGGATCGGCAAGATTCAAACCCTTGAGGAATTCCTCGAGCTGTCGGTGAGCTCCAGTGAATCCCTCGAAGCCCTGAGCCTCGCAGAACTCAAAACGATGCAGGAGCGACTTCACCGGGAATACGAACTGCGGTTCAAGCAGCACTGAGCGCCAAGAGAAGTCCCACTGGATAGACGGGGAACATCGCGGTCGGGCCGTAATCAGCCTTCCCGCTTGCCCACCGTCGCTCCTTGCCTACGCTCCGCCCATGTCATCCACTTTCGGCCAGGTTTTCCGCATCCACACCTTCGGCGAGTCGCACGGTGGCGGCGTCGGCGTCGTCATCGACGGTTGCCCGCCGCGCATCCCAGTTTCCCAAGAGCAAATCCAGCACGAGCTCGACCGCCGCCACCGTGCGACTCGCCGAAG
>CAYXZE010000019.1:0-14740 GCA_964469395.1 uncultured Luteolibacter sp. | reverse complement strand
TCCGCCTCCGGTGGCGGCCGCGCCTCCGCCCGCGAGACCATCGGCCGCGTCGCCGCCGCCGCCGTCGCCCGCCAAGTGCTGGATCAATTCCACCCCGGCATCGAAATCCTCGCCTGGGTGAAATCCATTCAGGAGCTCAACGCCGACGTGGACGCCCTAACAGTCACCACCGCCGACATCGAATCCAACATCGTCCGCACCGGCGACCCCGCGATGGTGGAAACCATGATCGACCGCATCAAAACCATCCGCAACGACGGCAACTCCGTCGGCGGCGTCATTGAGTGCGTCATCCGCAACTGCCCGCCCGGCCTCGGCGAGCCGATTTTCGACAAGCTCGAAGCCGATCTGGCGAAAGCCATGCTCTCGCTCCCCGCCACCAAGGGCTTCGAAATCGGTTCCGGATTCGCCGGCACCCTTCTAACCGGTCGCGAGCACAACGACGCCTTCCGCATGATCGGCGGCAAGGTCCGCACCACCACCAACCGCTCCGGCGGCATCCAGGGCGGCATTTCCAACGGGGAAAACATCATCTTCCGCGTCGCCTTCAAGCCCACCGCCACCATCATGACCGAGCAGGAAACCGTCACCTCCAGCCACGAGAACACCGAGCTCAAAGGCCGCGGCCGCCACGATGCCTGCGTCCTCCCCCGCGCCGTTCCCATCGTGGAAGCCATGGCGACGCTCGTTCTAACGGACCACCTGCTGCGGCAGAGAAGAATGGATCACGGCACCCGCCCTTGACACACGAACGCTTTCGCGCACGTTATTCCGTCATGACCACCATCACCGCCACCAAGGCCCGGGGCACCCTTTACTCACTCATCAATGAAGTGAGAGAATCCCACGAGCCGATCCAGATCACCGGAAAACAGGGAAACGCCGTGCTGATTTCCGAGGAGGACTGGCGCTCCATTCGCGAGACCCTCTTCCTGCATTCGATTCCAGGAATGGTGGATTCAATCAAACAGGCGCGCACAGAAGGCCCGGGCCAAGCATCCGGCAATCTCGTTTGGTAAGGCGGATGTTTGAGATCGTTTACTCGCGGCAGGCTCAAAAAGACGCGAAAAAACTCGCGGCGAGCCATCTGAAAAAGCAGGCGCAGGCATTGCTGGACCTCATCGCAAACGATCCGTTTCAATCCCCACCCCGTTACGAATCCCTCTGCGGCGATCTTACCGGATGCTTCTCCCGCAGGATCAGCCTCCAGCACCGCATCGTTTACGAAGTTTTCATGGAAGATAAAAAGGTGCTGGTTTTGCGGATGTGGACTCACTACGGCGACTAAATCTCCAATCTCCAATCCCCAATCCCACTTGTCACCCGACTCCATCCCACAAATCAGCCTCGGCACCGCCGCTCTCGTCATCTTCGCGGTGTGCGCCGGTTTCGTACTGCTGCGCGGAATGACACGGGTGTTCGTCGGCACCGTGGTGCTCGCCCTCAGCGCGTGGCTCGGATTTCAGGTTTGGCAGCAAGCGCCCGCGCTGGCTTTCGACTGGACCGGCAAATCCCTGCCGTGGCTCACCACCACGCTGCCCGTCGCCGCGTTTCTGACATCATTCATCCTCCTGCGGATCATCGCAAAAACCATCGCCCGTCCGTTAGGAAAGCCGCCAGCGGAAGCGCCGCCCGTCTCGCTCGCCAGGATCGCCTTCCGCCTTGCCTTCGCCCTCATCCCCACCGCCCTCATCTGCCTCATCGGAGCCACGGTCATCCATCACACCGGCGCCGTCGCCGAGATCCGCGCCTACTCGGACAAGGCCACCGGCATGCCGGAAACCGCACCCGACGGCTTCAGCCAGCAATTGAAAAAATCCGTCGAGGCCACCTTCCCCGAATCCTGGCTCACCCGCCTCGATCCCCTCACCCAGCCGTCCCGCCTCAACCTGGCCAAACTCATCGCCGCCCAATCCGAAGCGCCGCTGAAACCCGCCATCGATCCCCAGACCGGCAGGCCCATCCCGCGCGCCATCATCGTCGATGACCCGCAGCTCCAAAATCTTGCCCGCGAGGGCAAATTCGGCACACTCCTGCGCCACCCCCTCCTCACCAAATCCCTCGCCGATCCCAAGATCCGGAAACTCCTCGGCGACTTGAGCCTTTGAGACGTTCCGTTTCAGTTACCCGGCCACCCTCTCTTCACTCGCAAAATTCGCGCCGCCCTCCTTCAACCTAGCCTGAAAGGAAAATGGTAACCACTGATTGAACTGATTTTGAAAAGGGTTGGAAATGAACGGCAATTCACCCAAAAGGTGAGTGAAAATCGCACCCATTCTTTCAGCGAAATCAGGCGAAATCAGTTCAATCAGTGGTTTTTTGGCTGCTGACATCAATTTTCATTTTCCCATTTAGGTTCAATCATCCAACCATTTCCCATGCCCTACCTCGTCACCATCGGCCTCGAAGTCCACTGCCAGGTCAAAACGCAGACCAAGATGTTCTGCGCCTGCCGCACCTCGTTCGGCGACACGCCCAATACCAACACCTGCCCCGTCTGCCTCGGCCTGCCCGGCGCGCTGCCCGTGCTCAACCGCGAGGCCATCGAGAAAACCCTGCTCACCGGCCTCATGCTCGGCTGCGGCTCGCCGGAAATCTCCAAATGGGACCGGAAAAACTATTTCTATCCGGACATGCCCAAGAACTATCAGACCACCCAGATGGACCTCCCCCTCTGCATCGGTGGCGGCGTCCCGCTTTACGACCACTGCTACCCGACCGACGCCCGCAAGAGCATCGCCAACCCGGATAAAAAAGTCCGCCTCAACCGCATCCACCTGGAAGAGGACGTCGCCAAATCCACCCACCTCGGCAACTCCTCGCTCATCGACTTCAACCGCGCCGGCACGCCGCTGATGGAAATCGTCACCGAGGCCGATCTCGAATCCGGCGAGGAAGCCTTCGCCTACGTCCGCTCGCTCCAAATGATCCTCCAGCAGGGCGGAGTCTCGGATGCCGACATGGAAAAAGGCCAGCTCCGCTGCGACGTGAATATCTCCCTCCGCAAAAAACCCGAGGAACCGCTCGGCCAGAAGGTCGAGCTGAAAAACCTCAACTCCATCTCCGCCATCCGCCGCGCCATCCATTTTGAAATTCAGCGCCAGACCGAGGATCTCGACCGCGGCCTGCCGCAAATCCAGTCCACCCGCCGCTGGGATGACGACCGCGGAGAAACCCAGATGATGCGCACCAAGGAAGACGCGCACGACTACCGCTACTTCTCCTGCCCCGACCTCCTGCCGATCGAAACCGCGCCGCTGTTAGCCAAAGTCCGCCCGCTCGTCCCCGAGCTGCCGCACGAGCTCGCCGCCCGCTTTGAAAACGACCTCGGCGTCACCGCCTACGACGCCGCCGTCCTCTCGTCGGACAAACACCTCGCCGCCTACTTCGAGGCCGTCACCGACGCCGCGATTCCCGGCAAGAAAGTCGCCAACTTCATCATCAACAATCTGCTGGGCACCCTCAACGAGCGCGCCCTCGGCATCGCCGAATGCCCCGTCTCGCCGGAAAAACTCCGCGCGCTCCTCCTCCTGATGGAAAACGGCACCCTCGCCGCCAACCAGGCCAAGGAAGTCTTCGCCGTGCTCTTCGACAGCCCGGAAAAAGACCCCGCCGCCATCGCCGACAGCCTCGGATTCAAAAAAGCCGAAGCCGGCGAACTCGAAGCCCTCGTCGAGCAGGCAATCGCCAACAACCCCGCCGAAGTCGAAGCCGTCAAAGCCGGCAACGAAAAACTCCTCAACTTCCTGACCGGCCAGGTCATGAAACTCGCCGCCACCAAACCCAACCCCAAGCAAGTCACCGAACTGCTGCGGGCGCGGCTTTTGTAAGACGGCCCTGTTCATTCGAAAGTTTGAATAAGGAAAGCAGGAAGGCAGGAAAAGAACTTGATGAACCCCGAATTCCGAATGTCTCCGGCACTCCAAAAAACCTCCGACTTATAGCCGCCTCCCGCACAATCTTCCTTTCTGCTTTCCTGCTTTCCTGCTTTCCTCATTCAACCCCTCTTCTATAATGAATCGGAAACCATGAAATCGGAAAACAACGGCATCAAACTGGAACTGGAAGAATTAACAGAAAAAGTGATCGGCGCGGCAATCGCCGTTCACAAGGAACTGGGTCCCGGCTATCTGGAATCGATCTACGAAAACTCCATGCGCGTCCATTTGAAAGAGATCGGGGTTGAAGCTGAATTCCAGAAGGAGATCCCGATTCATTACCACGGCGTCCTTGTCGGAAACCATCGTCTGGACGCCCTGGTAACAGGGGAATTGATTGTCGAATTCAAGGCAATCAAAGCACTCGAAGACATTCATTTCGCCCAAGTCCGCAGTTACCTGAAAGCCACAAAACTCAAACACGGACTCCTCTTCAATTTCGCCACCATGCCCCTGACGATCAAGCGGGTCATCGCCCAGACAATCCCGTAAACCCTCCCAACTCTTTTCCTGCTCTCCTCTTTCATTCGGAAGTTTGAATAAGGAAAGCAGGAAGACAGGAAAAGAATTTGATGAACCCCGAATTCCGAATGTTTCCGGCACTCTAAAAAACCTCCGGCTTATAGCCGCCTCCCGCACAACCCTCCTTTCTGCTTTCCTCATTCAAATTCTCTCCATGCTTCCAGAACCTCAAAAACCGGAGACCCCGCCATTCGAAATCGACTTGAATGATCCGTGGATTTCGGAAGTTCTCAGGCGTCGTGGAAAAATGACCGACGAGGAAATGATCACCGACTTCATGAACAACGAGGGCCGCCAGACCGAGGAGTGGCCGGACTTCGGCGCGCGCTGAATCCAATCATTTCAACAACTCGTCCGACCGCTTTCCCGACAACGCTTCAATCCGCGCTCAGGAACTTGATGTCCCGGAAATTCAGCGAACGCATTTTCCCATCGGCGTCTTCGTAAATGATCACCACGTAATTGCCCGTTGACGGCACGGCCATCGCCGGGAGCTCTTCCCCGTTGATCCGGAGCGGCACATAGCCCCCGGATTCCTTCACGGGCAGCCGGGCGATCGACAACCGCTCGACCGATGCGGAATCCCATACCCCCCGCCCCCGGCCGACCTCCACTTTGATTTCAGGTTCGCGGGCAACGGAAACGAAGGTCGCGCAGCGTTCATGTTCTGCGGCTTGTTCCTTGAGCCGCAGAATGCGGATCGCCCATGTGGCCGGCTTGTCGTCGGCAGCCGGGACTTTTTCCGCAAAAGGAACCAGCGTGGTGGTCTCATCCTTCACGACATTCACCGTGGTGGTTCCACCCTCGGCACCCTCCCGCCGGATCGTCACCGTGTGGGACCCCGGTTTCAGTCCGATGCCACCGGTGACGGCACCCAGCTTGTAACCGGCGGCATTGACGTTTTCGCCATCGATCAAAACCGTGACGGTTCCGGTTCCCCGCGCCACGGCATTCACAAGGCGCACATATCCATACTCGGGCTCCCGCGCGTCGAGATTCGTTAGAACGCACCATCCAGATGCCGCGAGCATCACCCTGATGACGCGGCCGGCTGTTTCAAAAATCATTCTCATAAATCACTCGGGTTGAAAACTTCTCGGGGTCGATTCCGCCATCCGGCTTCCTCGCGCCCGGATCGGCGAAAACCGTGAATACCTTTCTAACTTCCGCCAGCACGGCGGGAGACGCTTTGGAATTCGCCGCCATCGGCGCGACAGCCTGGCCCACAACCCATACCCGGAAATTCCGGGAACGAACCGTGGACGACTCGTAAACCCTGGCGAAAACCTCCTCGGCAGCGGCATCGCTCCACTGGAGGTTGTCTCCTTGCGGATACATCAAACGGTTGCCGAAAACCGCCGACACATCCGTTAGATTTCCCGCAACTGCCGGGCGCGGAGCCAGGCTGGCGGCGGAAAGCTCCGCGGCGCTGGAGATCGGGCGACTGGCGATGATGGCATCCGCCACACGATCCGCCGCTACTGAATGCGTAGGACTTCCCAACACATCCAACAGGCTGGACGTCGCGGGGGAGCAATGGGGAAACGAACGGTGAACGCGCGAGTCCACGTTCGCGATTTCCGGATCCTGTTTGAGAAACCCCGCCGCAAGCGCGCGCAGCGCGTCCCGGTTCGCGGTGTTGAGATTCACTTTTCCGACGATGGTCACGACATTCCCCTCTCTATCCGACCGGTTGGCGGAAGTGGAATCGCCCGCGTGGAAAAGATCCGGCAAATGGGCGGCTCTCAATCCGGGAATGTCGAATTTCGGGTGCTCCGGCCGGCCGATTCTCAAGCTGTTCCCGCCTCCGATGTCGGGGCTGGCCGTTGAAAGGGCGATCACATCGGGGAAAAAGAACTTACCGGCGGGCATCAACCCCTTTTGAATCTCCGCTGTTGCAACGGGATCCTCGTAAGTGTGCCGCCACATGATCGGATCGAAAACATTTCCCAACTCGGTGGCGCTGAAAAAACGCCCCCTGTTGGAAATCCTCTGGGGAGCCATGTTCCTGGCTTCGGTGGCGGAACTCGTGTAGTCGAATTTCGGATCGGTCGGCAGGGTTTTATCATTCGATCCGGTGCCCCAATCATCACCCACTTCCGAGTCATGCCCGCCGTCCGGCCATTCCGAAGGCAGCACCCGCCCATAAAACTTGGGCCGGGCCGGCGAGTCGTTCTTGTCATTATAGATCGAATTCATCCGCTGGTTCCGGCGGTTGGGACTGAGATTTTCCGGGCTGGCATTCTCATCCACAGGCATGTTCCGGAGATAGTAGGCGGACCTCGGATCTCCCATGTTGCTGGCAAACGACCCCACGCTTTTATAGCTGTGTCCGGGGATCGCCGCCTTTGATACGGTTTTCGGCTTGTCGAGATTGAATGTCCATTGGGCGGCGCCACTGCTTCCGCCGGTGATTCTCTTCACCTTTTCCGTCCGGTCCACCACCACGGAGTTCCATTTGAGAGAAATCCCCCGCGCTCCCTCGTTTTCAGTGAGCTCGATGGTTTTGCCGATGGCGGCCGATGCCGGGCCGACGTCGATCGAATAGTCCACGGTGGCGAAGTCGATGAACTTGTATTGGTCCGGTCCCAGCGCCACATCCACTTCCGGCGTCCAGAACCGGCCTTCCGAGAACGTCAGCGCGTGAGACGATTGCGACGCGTCGTTGAGAATCTCCTCGTCATCAAACGAAGGCGTCGCGGCACCGGCGCCGATGCCCGTCGCGGGATGCAGATCCACCTCGAAGCTGAGCCGGGCCCTGCCGCCTTCCGTCGTCTTGTTAGACATGTTCCAAAGCTCCGCCATCAGGCGCAGCCGCCATTTCAGAATCCGTCGACCGTTAGAAATTTCCTGTCCCAGGAAATTAACCTGCAGATAGATCTCGCTGATCAACGGATAGGAATCCAGCCCCCGGTATGAGCCGGACACCGATCCGTCGCCATCCTCGTCGGCGTAATCAAAAGCGTTCGCCGCCAGCGTGCGGACGTAATCCTGGCCGGCGGGAAGCCCGCCCTTCCGCTTGTCGGAGAAATCCGGCAGCGCCCTGGCGACGTGTTCTGAAAATTCCGTGACGGCCGCATCACGGTTTTTCCCGAGAAGCGCGTTGAGGTTCAGCTTCCGTTTGCCGGACATGGACGGATCAATCCCCAAGGCATACGGAATGACGGGCTGTTCCTGATAGATCCTGATACCGGCGACAAGCGCCTCCTCCGCGGCCCGGGCCTTGAGATCGGCGAGCCAGCCGGTTTTCCCCTCTCCGTTTGCCGCCTCTTCCTTCAGCCGGGTCAAGGGCGGGACGACTCCCGCGGCGGCGAGTGTGGAATCCGGGGAAAGAAGCAGTTTCCTGTTTTCGATCAGCGTTTTGCCAAGGGCCGCTTGCACGGCCTCGGTGGCGGAAGGATCGACCGCATAAAGGGCGACTTGGTTGAGCGCGGCCTGGCCGGTGGCTCCTGTCGCCGGATCATCCACCCCCGGCGCGGGAAACGGATAGGCTTCGCGAGCGTGGGTTTGCGCGTCGCCGTCGGTATTTCCGGCGAATCCGGGATCGAGCCTGCCCTGCAGGTCCTCCACCCAGAAAGCATGGCGGGCGACGGTCCGGCCATCCGGATCCTTGACCGGCAACCAGGCGACCCGGATCTTGTCCTGATAGGGCAGCGTGATGAAATCGGCATGATCCCCCTCGGAACCGCCCGGCGAATCCGAAGACGCCGGGACGAGAGACTCAAAATCGGGAGTTGATAGAATTCCCGTCTCCGCGATTTGATCCGCACCGCGAACCCTGCTGAACAGCGGGACATAACGAAATGAAAGCTCCCCTCCGGCATTCTTTCCCCGGGCGACGAACAGATAGGGAGCCGGTTCGCGACCTTCAACGAGCGGCTCGGCAGGTTTCGATTGAATGACGAGAAAATCGTCGTTGGCGGCCTCCAGCTTGAAAAGGGCCCTGACCTCCTCAAGCCCGGAGCGGGCGGCGAGTTCCGCACGCTGATAGTCCGCGAAGGAACGCGAGGTTTTGCGCTCGATGCCGACCACCAGCAGGCTTCCAACCGCCAGAATCAGCATGGCGGCGACCACCACGAGAACGGCGGGCAGGGCGAACCCCGCCGCCGGCTTGCGAACGTGTTTCTTGTTAGAAATTCCCATGATACCCAAAACGCAGCGTGGCTCCGTAACATTCGAGATGTTTGTTCCGGCCGGCCTCCGGGGCATCCCCCAACAGCGCCCCGGAACCGCCTGCGCCGTCCCAGTCCGCCGGAAGCTTGAGCTTCCCGACCAGATCGCGGCGGGCGACGACCAGATTCACTTCAAATGCTTCCGGACCGGTCGTGTCGCTTTTCTCCCAGTCGATCCATTTCCCGCCGGAATCCCGTGACTTGGGACGCGCCTCGAAGGAAACCACACCGAACGCGACAGGTTCGTCCAGATCCGGCCGCGCATCGAACAGCGCCCCGACAGAATCGTCGCTCACGGCCCTGAAGGTTTCAGCACTTTCACGAAAACCCCGCATCAGGCAGCGGACGGTCTTGCCGCCGATCGTCAGATCCTCGATGTAATAACTCACCGCGCAGAGATCGCCAATGCAGCCGCTCCCGGTCTGGGCCCGCACCGGCTGGAGAGTGAGAAATCCAATGCGGTCCACGGGCCATGCGGCGGCGGACTTCACGATCACGGCATCCTCGTGGAACCGGCCGCTCGACAGGTCCGCCGCGAGCCGGGTGATGAGGGCGCGGGCCTCGCGCTCGCTGGCCACGCTGCCGCCGACGCGCTCGTAACCGTCGCCGGAACTTCCTAGCAGAAACGCGGCGAGAACCAGGATCATCGAGCCAATGGCCATCGAGAACATCAGCTCGACAAGCGAGAATCCGCGACGGTCCTGACGGTTCGATTTCATGGAATGCGGGTGTGAAAATCCAGTTTCTGCCGCCTGGCAGCCGGAGAAGCCGCCGGGTATTCCAGGGAAATGCGGGCGCATAACATCGGCGCGCTTCCCGCCGCCGGGTCCGCTTCCGCGCTGATGAGCGCGATGTAGCGCACCGGCTTGCCGTCGATTTCCCGGGTGCCTTTGTCATAAGCCGCCTTCTCAACCCTGCCCGCCGGTTTGCCGTCCGGAGAAAACGCCAGCGCCCAGATCTCACCCGCCGGAGGAAAAACCTGACCGACCGCGGTGGCCGTGAAAAACCGCGGACGCCCTTCGCGCGATGCTTCGATTTCCTCCATGCAAACCGGAATCATCCAAGTGCCGCGCGTTTCAGCCGCAGAGGAAACGCCACTTTTCCCGGACTCTGCCAGAACGCCGAAAACCAGTGGTATGACCACCGCGAGTACCCCCATTGAAATGACGGATTCGATCAATAGCGAACCGCGATTTACCGATGTCCGAACAGGAAATGTCCTCATCCGTCGATCCGGTAAGGACGCGCGGTGACGCGACCGATTTTCAGGCGGTCCCCGGCAATCGCCTTCCGCCCGCCACGCATGATGGGAACCGCCTTGCCGCCGCGATAAGCGCCTTCGGCAATCCGCAGCGCGACAGGAGCGGAACCTGACGGATAGTGCAGCCCGCCACGACCATTGAAGGCCACGGCATGGACACGCACGGCGGGTGCCCGGGTTCCTTTGTAACGGATGGAAACTTGCGGCTCGTCCAGCGGATTCGCCACTCCATCCACCTCACCGCCGATCAGCACGATGCCGGAGTTCAAGGTTTGCCAGCGATTCAGAAGCACCCCGGAAAGTTCGGGTGGCGGGGACTCCGGATCCGGCCATTGATCCGCTTCCAGCTTGATCAGGCCGATGCGGCAGCACGCGTCATTCTCCGGCAGGTCCCCGGGCTCGGCGATGGCCAGCACGACGCAGGACCGCGAGGTGATCGCCGCGGACCGCGCTTGCTCGATCAGGCCGGTAAGCGTGTCGGTGGCGGTCTTGTGCGAACGGCTGCCGGCGCCATCCAGCAGATTCACCCCGACGGTCAGCAAAGTGGCGAGAACCGCGATGACCGCCACCAATTCAACGAGTGAAAAGGCGGCTTGGGCGCGAAACGTTCCGAATGTCGGTGAAGGACTCACAAGCGCTCGATGGCAAATCATGACGGAAAACGCAAGGGCTTCGTCAGAAACCGATAGCACCTGTTACGCAGTTGCTAGGTTTCAAACCGCGCGAAATGCCGCGCCCCCCGGAAAACCGCTCAATCCGAGCGCACATCATACCAGAACCGGTCGGCCGCCTCCCGGTCGGTGCCGCGGAAAACACTGCGGACAAACGCCGGATTCCGGAACAAATACCAGTCACCGAATTCATCGAACTTGCGGCACGAGGTGATCAGCGGAGCCCGCCACAGCGTCCCCCACGAGCGCCCCGACTTGCGGCCGTGAGCCTTCAGCCGTCGGGCGAAATCCACGTCCTCCACGGAGACGAAACGAGCGTCAAACCCGCCTATTTCCTCGAAATCCCGCTTGTAAAACCAGAACAGCCCGAAACTAACACCCGTGAACGCGAGATAAGGCAGAACCGCCAGCGCACTGGCCATGATGCCCGGCGACAAACGCTCCGGCAAAACCAGAGCGCCGCCACCGACCACTTTGCCGGATTCCAGCCGCCTCAGGATTTCCTGGAAACTGGCGGGGTGCATCCGGCTGTCCGCATCGCAAGTGACGATGATGTCACCCGCCGCAGCGGCCACACCGGCATTGCGGATCATGGATAGATTTTTCGCATCCTCGCGGACGATCTCGCAGCCATGACCGCGGGCGATTTCCTCCGTGTCATCGGTGCAGCGGTTGAGCACCACGACGATCTCCACCTCGCACTCGACGCGCTCCGCCGCCAACCGCGCCGCCTCCAGACCGGCAGGAAGAAACGCCGACTCGTTGTGGGCGGGGATGACGAGCGAAATCCGCGGCTTCATTGGGGCTTGTCTTCCGGTTCTTCCTCAGGCGCCCTGCCAAGTATGCCATCCAGAATGCCGCTGACTTCGCGCACGGTCTTGCTGCTTTTCTCGATGATTCTCACCCCCTTCTCGATCGTCTTCGAGGAAGACTCCCCAAGCACCGATTGGGAAAACCGGATCACCTTTTCCCCGGTTTCCGGAATCTGGTCGAACATCCGCATGCCCGCTGCGGCGATCAATCTGTCGGTTAGATCCTCTTTCGGATCGTTCGGGGTGCCGGTGATGCGCACCGTCGTCCACAGCAGCCCGCGCTCGCCCGGGGTGAAGACGTCCGTCTCCGCGCCGGGAATCGTGGCCAGCGTGCCGGGTGCCAGGCCGAGACGGAACAGGCCGTCCATTTTCCGCTCGCGGATGACGATGCCGCCTTCCAGCCGGACCAATCCCTCGCTCGCCAGCACCAGGTTTTTCAAAGTCACCTCGCCCTTTTTCCACTCCCACTCGGTGCGCGCCTCACTCAGGGCGAGCACCCGGAAACGGCGCGTGTCCGCATAAGCGGCCAGCGCGTCGAGCATCGGCAGGGCGGTGAGCACGCCGTTCGCGACGGTCAGCCTGCCGCTGGCCCGCGGGAACCCCGGACGGTTGTCCAAGGTGAAATCCGACGCCACATCCCCCGTCAGCCGCTTGGCCCAATCCGCATTCAAAACCTCCTCACACTTCATCCCGGTGGCGTCCCCGGCGACGGCGAACTGCCGCGATTTCATGTCCCACTCGCCGCTGGCCTCGATCCGTCCGCCCTGCCACGCGGCCACCGTCGCATTCGTTAGAAACACCTGCCCGTCCTGATAGCGGAGGCGCACGCGGTCCACCCGCAACTCCGGCACGACGGGGAATGGCAGCCGGACCGTCCCGCCCTCGATCTCCGCGCGGTAGGCTCCCTTCCCTCCCGCCTGCTCGACATGCACGCTCATGCCATTGGCCACCGCCAGGCCTTCATCGAGAATCGCCTTCACCATCACCTGGCGCACGTCCAGCCCCTCCAGCTCCGCCTCGCGTGGCAGCCACCCCGCCTGCCTTGGCTTTTTCGCGGACTTGGCGGCGGGTTCAGGCGGCACGATGTCAACGCCCTCTTTTTTCCGCGCATCCACCGAGACCTCCAGCCGCCGCACGCTGGAACCACGGACCTCCCACACCCCGCGCCGCACGCCACCCAGGCCGATTTCCGTGTGCAGGCCATCCGCCCGCACGCCGGTGATCCGCCCCTCTCCCGCCGCCTCGAAGGAATCCGTTTCCACCGCCAGCCCATCCCAGCGAAACGGCGCGAACTCCCCGGTCACTCCCGCCATATTTCCGGCCTCGACGGATAAAAATCTGCGGAACGCATCGCTGTGCAAATAGCTCCGCACCATTCCGTAGCCCGCGCCCAGACCGACCACCCCCAGCACCAACGCACCCACCGCCGCCTTGCCCAGCCAACGGCGTTCCCCTGCAACTTTACGTCTTCTTGATCGGCGGCTCATTTCCCAAAGATTAGCTCGCCAAACAGGCTCCGCAAGCTTGCTTCCGCAGGCGTTTGACGGATCGCGTTGGGGGGATGAGCCCCTTGGCGCGGTGTAGGCGTCGGAAAACAGCAGGCTGCACGCAGTCCAAGGGCCAATCCTGCCGAAGAAGCCCGACAAAATCATTTTGAAGACAAAATCATTGAAGCCCATCCAATGATTTTGTCCCGAATGATTCTGTCAAAAATTCTTCCTTCGCGTCCCTCCGCGACCTTGCGGTTGAATCATTGAACAGGAGGAAACAGAGGAAACAGAGAAAGAAGGCGGGGAAGAGTGATGGCAGAATGATTGATAGCAGAATCATTTTGGAGAAAGGCTCTTTTCCAATGATTCTGCTGTTAATGATTCTGCCTCTTTCTTGATCTTGTCTTGTGTCTTGTGTCTTGCCGTCTTCTGTCTTGCGGAAGAGCGGCATGGCAAACAGGTTGGCACGACCAACGCTATCGGCTTGGCTTTTACGGTTCACTTTTCCAATCGCTAACAGCCCTCAGGCGAAATGCCTCAGCACCTTTTCCGCGGCGTGCTCCGCGGTCAGCCCGTGGAGTTCGCGCAGCGTTTCCGGTTTGCCGTGCTCGACGAAGGCGTCCGGCCAGCCGATGCGCTCGACCGGGGTGTGGATGCCAGCGTCGTGCAGGTTTTCAATGACCGCCGCGCCGAAGCCGTTGAAGAGGACGTGGTCCTCGAAGGTGCAGACGACCTTGCATTTCGCGGCGTGCGTCTGGATGACGCTGGCGTCGAGCGGCTTGATGAAACGCGGGTTGATGAGGGCGACGGACAGACCCTTCGCCTCTAACAAGACCTTGGCGCGCTCGGCCATTTCGAACATCGTGCCGAGGCCGATGAGGGCGACGTCGGTGCCGTCGGCGACGACCTCGGCCTTGCCGATTTCCAGAAGCTGCGGGGTGGCTTTGACCGGGGTGCCCTTGATGACGCCGCGCGGGTAGCGGATGGCGGACGGACCGGCATCGTATTGCGCCATGGTGTGGAGCATGTCCACGAACTCGTCCTCGTCCTTCGGCTGCATGTGGATGATGCCGGGGATGTGGCGGAGGTAGCCGATGTCGAACAGGCCGTGGTGCGTCGGGCCGTCATCGCCGGACAGGCCGCCGCGGTCCATGCAGAGGCGGACGGGCAGACCTTGCAGCGCCATGTCATGAATGATCATGTCGTAGGCGCGCTGCATGAAGGTGGAGTAAATCGCGAGAAACGGCCGGAAGCCTTCGGTGGCGAGGCCGCAGGCGAAGAGCGCGGCGTGTTCCTCGGCGATGCCGACGTCGTAATAACGGTCCGGCAGTTCTTTTTTGAAAATCTCCAGCTTGGTGCCGCCGGGCATGGCGGCGGTGATGGCGACGATTTTCGGGTCCTTTTTCGCGAAGTCCGTGACCGCGCGGCCGAACAAGTCCGAGCAGGTCGGGGTGGCGGTGGCGTCGGTGGAGCCGTCGTCGATCTTGTAGGTGCCGAGGCCGTGGAATTTCCCGGGATTGTCGAGCGCGGGCTGATAGCCGCGGCCTTTCTCGGTGATGATGTGGAGGACGACCGGCTCGTTGAGCGTCTTGAGGTGCTCGAAGGTGCGGACCAGCAGCGGCAGGTCGTGGCCGTCGATCGGGCCGAAATAGCGCATGCCGAATTTCTCGAACAGGACGTTTTGGAAAAGCAGGTTTTTCGCGCCTTCCTCGACCTTGTGGGCGAGGGTGCGCACGGCCTTGCCGGCGATTTTCTCGACGAAATCCGCGGCCTGGCGGCGGACGGCGGCGTAGGTGCTGTGCGTTTGGAGCGCGTTGAAATAGGTGGCGATGGCACCGACGTTCTTGTCGATCGACCACTCGTTGTCGTTGAGG
>CAYXZE010000018.1:8582-17164 GCA_964469395.1 uncultured Luteolibacter sp. | reverse complement strand
TAGGATCAAGCATGGAACCGGGCCACCCGGAACACAAAACGGGCGAAGGATCGCTCCTTCGCCCGCCGTGAAACCATGTTCTCTCGCGAGTTATGGGGGCGGCATATCAGGCAGCACGCCCGTTCCCATGTCAGGCGCGGCACCCGCTCCGGTGGAAATCGGAAGCACCGACTGGCCGGAATCCGGGCCACGGAGCGGACGTCCGGTCGCATCGATGATCTGCGCCGTGACGAAGATGATCAAATTGCTCTTGATCCGGTTTTCCGACTTGGTTTGGAACAGGCGTCCGATGATCGGAATGTCACCGAGAATCGGCACCTTGTCCTCGACGTTCTGCACGTTTTCGGAAACCAAGCCACCGACCGCAACCGTGTAGCCATCGTAAATGGTGAGGGAAGTATTGACGCGGCGGGAGGAGAACACCGGCATTTCAATCCGGTTCTCGGTGATGACGGAAGTCATCGGATTACCCAATGCGTCAGAACCGGGGGATTGGATCGGGCTGCCGTAGTTGATGAAACCTTCGAACTCGACGATTTCCGGAACGAACCGGAGATCGATCACGAAATCGTTGTCACCAATCGTGGGTTCGATTTCAAGGGTCACACCGGTGTTGCGGGTGTCGAATGCGGTCGGAGTCGCCGGGGTGACGGGGAAACCGCCGCTACTGCCGCTACCAAGACCGATTCCGGTTCCGCCGATTCCACCGTTGTTTTGGTTATTGCCACCAAAGCTGTTCGGAAGGTCAGGGGGTTCGTATTCGGTGGGATAGATAAATTCACGGATGATTTCGATCGTTGCCTTCTGGCCGGATTTCGCCGTCACCGATGGGGCGGTCATCAAATCCGTGCCCTTTTTCTGGGCGAGGCCGCGCATGATCAACTGCACCTGGCCATCCGTGAACAATCCGGTCAGCGCCGCGATGCCGGGAGCCACGTTGGACGCCTGCGCCGTGCGCATCGGATTGTTGAGAATCGAGTCGATGCTGTTGCGGTTGATCGCCGTGTCACCGCTGCGCAGTCCGTTGGTCACACCGTTTTCGACGAACATATTGTTACCGGCGGGAATTCCATCGACGGAAGTTCCGTTGACCGGGCTGATGAAGTCATTGCCGGTGCGGCCAGCCTGGTTGCCCCTGGTGCCACCGCTGGCGAAGACCGTATTGGAAAGGCCGAATGGGTTGATGATCCAATCGAAGCCGAGTTCATCGCTGTTCTCCTGGGAAATTTCAACGAACTTGGTGGTAATCTTCACCTGCTTCGGCGCCTTGTTCATGGCCTGCACCAGTTGCTCCACCTTATCGAGCTCCGAAGGGGTGTTGGTCACGAGCAGCGTTCCGGAAGCACTCAATGTGGCCGAGGTTCCATCCACGAAGACAATGCCCGCGCTCTTGAGGAGCTCCATGATCGGTCTGCGAGGCTGGAGCGAACGGGCACCACCACCGCCGACGCTGGGCTGCGAGGAAAATGGATCATTGTCCACGGCAGCAGCACCTTCACCACTGTCGAGGGAAGTTTGGAAATCAGGCGGCACCAGGAAGGTGCGGGTGAAAATTTCCTCACCGACTTCAGTGGCCGGAACCAGAGTCACCGCGAAATCATCCACCTTGTAGCGGAGCTTGGTTTGATCGCAAATGTATTTGAGCGCCGTGGCCAAAGGCACATTGCGAATCCGCAACTCACGAACCCGGAGCGACCCGAGATCCGTTCCGGCAAGCGGCAATCCCTCTCCACCCGCCGGAATACCGGCATCCGGGGAGGAAGCGGCCGCGCGAGGCCGGCGAATGACGAAGTTCACCCCTTTCCGGGCCGGATCCAGCTCGGAGACATCAAGCTCGAAAGCACGCAGACGGAGGAACTCAATCGCCTCCTCAACCGTGGTGTCCTCGAAATCAATTTTCGGAACAATGATCGTCTGAAGCTTCCGGGTGATGTAGGCGACGCCCGCAGTATCCTTACCCACGCCATATTCTTTCTCCTGAAAGATGGGCGTGTCCGCTGGAACCGCAAGCTCCCAAGCGGCATCCACCTGGCTCAAAAGCTCGGCCCGGGTGTGATCGTAAGCGGCGCGATAATAGTCGGATTTCGCCTGGGCGATGCGCTCAAGTCCACGGCGGGCCGCGGAGTTGTGTGCATCGATGCGCAGCACGTTTTCATACTCGCGCTTGGCGTCGTTGTATTTGCCAAGGTTGAAATTGCCCTCCGCCATGTAGAGGGCGCGGCGCACCTTGTCCACATTCACGGTGTGCTCGTAGGTCAACGCGGGGTTCGTGCGGATGGGATCATCCAGATAGCCGAGCTCGCGCTGCGCATCGGCACTTTCGGGAGCCACGGCCAGCACTCCTTCAAGGAGCGTGCGGGCTTCATCATACTTGCCGACCTTGCGGTGCTGCATGGCGAGAGCCACGCTCGCGTCACTCAGATGCGCGGCGTAGCTCTGGCGGCGATCCGAAACCATCGGCGCGGGAGGAAGCTTGGCCAGAGCCTGGCTGTATTTGTCAACCGCTTGCTGGTAGTCACCCTTGGCGTAAGCGGCGCGACCTTCGTTCAACAGGGCATCCCCTTCCACAACGGCATGCTGGCGGCGGATCATTTCACGTTGGGCGAGACCGCTGAGGCCGTAGCCGCCTTCACCGGCATTCGCCACCGTTACGATAACCGGCATGGAAGATGCGGCGGCCATCAACGCGACGGCAGTGCGACTGGAACGATAGATTGGCGTTTTTTGCATAGTAAGCTGAGGGTTTCTGGCGATGTTTTGGAGTTTTGGAAAGCGATTTTTTCAAAGATGTCAGTCACCCGTCCGGGGAAAACCGCCCTTGTTGATTTGAACGGTTTGTTTCGTTCCCGAGGCGTCGGTGTATTCCACGGTGATGGATGCCGGAGTCACTGCTTTTAACAAATAGTCCTTCGCGGGAGACGCGGGAGGGAGGGCGAACGCCACATTTTCCTCAACCTTGAATTCCTGGCCATTCAGGCCGATGGCTTCGAGCGAGAGGATTGCCGTCCGGTCATATTTCAGATACTCGTTCTGCCGATCCTGCTGGAACGATGACGGAATTTCATAAATCGTGCCCAGCTTGTTCGGCCGTTGGTCCTCGATCTTCACGATGGTCACGTCTCTCTCGACCCCGGTGGACTTGCTGGTTTCCTTGCGGACTTCCGATCCGAGCAGCTTGAAGCGGTTGGCCATCACGCCGGTGGCGAAGAATAGCGCGCCGGGAGCAACCGGATTCGCCGCTCCCGTTCTATTAGTCACTCCATTGCTGTCCTGATAGGTGAATGGAAAACTGCCGTCATCACCGAAACTCGGCCGGAGCACCCAAGTGAGGCTCTCATCCTTCACATACATCAACTTGGCAATGAGCGGTGGAAACGACTTGGCGTCGTTCGGATCCGTCTTTCCATGGTATTCCTCAACGTTTGAAAATCCGTCCTGGTCGGGATCGCGGGCCGGCGAATCCGCGAATCCGGGGTCGAGCCGGTTGTCGAGCCACCAAGTGTTGGGGATCGATGAATGCACCGGCGCGTCTTTCCTCAGATCGACAGTGCTGTCAGGCGCGGCGCTCGGGACAAAGAGAGGAATTCCGACGAAGAGATCCACCGGACGCTCGTCGTCGATCTCCTGCTCCCAGGTGCGGTCGAGTTTCAGGGAGGCCAGCGCCTTGGGGATGAGATCCGCATCGCGCACGGCGCTGCTATTGTTCCCCCTGCCCTTGAGATTCACATCAAAGTCGGCCTGGACATCGCCTAATTTGTTCCACCCCGAATAGACGAGGCCAAGGGCGACTGCAACGGACCCTCCAAGGGCGACTTTTTCGTAATTCTTTGAAAACCAGGACATGGTCGGAAAATGGCGGTTGACGGGTTAAGGAAGCTTTTTCGCCGGCAGGAACTCAAGCAGATCAAGGCGCACGAACACTTGGATTTGTTCGTTTCCAAGGACCTGGGCAAGAATGCGACTGCTATCGGCAGGCTTTGGAGCATCCGGAGCATCCGCCGCGGCAGGCGCATCCTCGCCTGGCAGGACGAACAATCCATCGCCGAAGTCCCCCGCGCCAGTGGCGGTTTTCTCGGCGGCGGGCTTCTCAAAACGCGCATCCGCCGCACGAGGTGGATCCTTTTTCAGGTTGGCAATGCGGAGCGAGCGGATCACGAAGTAGTGACTGTCCGGCTTGGCGACTGCGGAAAGAAACTCCCGGGCAGATTTCTCGGTGCCGGTGAAAGTGATTTCCAGCGGGAACGGGCGGGCAACCACGTTAGCCTCAGGCGTATAAACCTGCCCGTTATCCTCGGGAATGATCGGACGGTGGAGGTTCTTCAATTCGGTGGGCTTGGCCTTGGCCAGGGCCAGCATCAGCTTCTTGATGGCGGCGAGCTGATAGTCGAGAACCCCGGTCGCTTTGCCGGAAGCCATTTTGTCCTGGTATCTTTCAAACCCCACAAAAAACGGAGCGGGAACCGTCGTCCCCGCCTCTTCGAAGGCCTTGCGGACTTCCTTGTTCGCCGCCACCAGACGGTTGGTGAATTCCTGGGGAGTGATGTTCTTGACCTCCTTGGGGCGGAAGGGCTCGAACGAGTCCTGAAGCGACTCCACCGCCTTGCGGTAGTCGCCCAGGGCCTTGCGCTTCTCGTTCTTGTTTTCAGTGGTCGGATAGAGAGCGAGCTTTTCGAATTTCACCGCCTCGGCTGCGTCCCCGGCGTATTTCTCCTTGGCCTCATTGTATTTCCGGGCACCCGCCGAACCCGCGAAATACAACAGAACCGCCCCGACGAGGGTGCCGCCAACGAGAGCCACCATAAACTTGTTATCCTTGATCCAACTCATAATTCAGAAGGCAAATGGTTGATGAATCTCACTTGATCGCAACCTTGCGAGCCAAAGGCAGGGTGATTTCAAAGGGACGCCCCAGGTCCCCCGGCTTCCCCGTCACGGTGATGTGATGCAGAATTCGCTCGTCGTTCAGCACGGTTTCAACGCCCTTGGCGTCCTTGACCTTGAAGCTGAAGGTGGTCGAGTTCTCGCGAAGTTTTTTCAACAGCTCCGAAACCACGTTCTGGCTCGTCGATGTCCGCCAGAACCCCTTGATCCGAATGGCGTTGGCGGTCACTTCCACTGATGGAGGAGGCGCGGCAGCCGCGCGTTTCCCCTTGGTCGCCCTGGCTGCCGGCGGTGCGTCAACCTTGATATCAACAAGAGATGAGGTGCCATAGGCGGCGTTGCCGAATTCCGGCTTGATGACGAATTTCCCGCTGGTGTTCCTGTTCTCGGTCTTGCCGCCGGCGGCGACCACCGGAGTTGCCAGCGGATCATAGCCATGGAGCGGCTCGAAGTCGGTCAACCAGACCGCGTCGCTGGCGAAGGCTCCGCGGACTTCGGCGATCGCATCCATCCAGAACGCATGGTCCGACTCCGCGTCCGTGTAACCGGTGGCGATTTGACGGAGGCTTTCCTCCTGCTTGAGGAGCCTGTCGATGTCCGTTTTGAGAGGAGCGAGCGAAGTCCGCGTGTCCTCCATGGTGGTCGCCTTGTCCTTGGCTTGGGCCGCGACGACGTTTTGGAACACCGCCCACGACGCCACGCCTGCCAGAAAAACAGCGGCCGTCGCAACGAGGAACGGCTTGCGCCGGTCCGCCGCGCGCGCCAGCTCGACGACCATGGGAACCAGATCGATGTTGATGGCGGACTTGCCGATGCCACGGAGACCGAGACCGACGAGCTCCCCCATCAAATGCCCCTCGCGCTGCACCACGGCGGGATCGACCTCCTTGCCGATGATCACGTTTCTCACCGGATTGAAATACTCCACCGGGAGGTTCAGCTTCTCTTGGAAAAATTCGAGCGTGTAAGGCAGATTGGCACCGCCACCGGCCAGAAGCACCCGCCGGGGAGCGCTGCCGCCATGCTGGGCGCGATAGTAATTGGTGGTGCGGGCGATTTCGGCCGGAAGGCGGGTCAGCGCGTTGCGGATCACCATCGCCAGCGCGGCGACGGTTTCATCCATCTGCTCGGTATGCCCGCCACCGAGGGCGACCAGGCCGTTGGTGATTTTCTGCTGCTCGGCCTCCATGAATGAAACGCCGTATTCCTTCGCGATCGTGGCGGTGACCGCGCTGCCGCCAATGGCGATGCTGCGGGTGAAAAAGCGGCGGCCTTCGATGTATAGCAGATTGCTGGTCTTGGCTCCGATGTCGATCAGGAGAATGGGCTCCTCCGGATTTCCATAGGTGGCGCGGAAAGCGTTGTAGAGCGCCATCGGCGCGACATCGACCTCCGAAGTACCGAGCCCGCCATCGTTGACCGCCGAGTTGAGTTCGTCGAGCGAGTCGGATTTGATCGCGACGATGACGACTTCCTTTTCGCTGGAGCCTTCGATGAGTTCGTAATCCCAAACCACCTCCTGAAGGGGGAACGGCACGTGCTGCTGCGCCTCGAAAGTCACCAGTTGCTCGATATTATCCTCCTGAAGCGGCGGCAGCTTCACGAAACGCGTGAAAACCGACTGCCCTGAAATCGCGTAGCGCGCCTTGGTCCTGCCGATCTTGAGTCGCTGGACCAGATCGACGATGGCCACCCGGGTCTGGGCGATTTTGGACGATTCCAGCGCGGGATCCGCGACGATGGTTTCCGAATCGTAAGCCTTGAGAATCAAGCCGCCGTTTTTCGCGGCTTCGAAAACGGCCATTCCGATGCGCTGGGAGCCGATGTTGAGTGCGACGGTGGTCTGCGTGTCAGCCATGATGCGGTGAAGATAAAAGAAAAACTAGCAGCGGAAAAGACGGAAAATGCGGCGCTCAGCGGCGCTCCTGGGCGACTTCCGCATAACGATCCCACCACATGTTATAAAACGGGGTCTCGTTTTTGTTGAGAAGAGGCAGCGTCTCGCTGCGGGAAATCTTATCGGAGGAGGCATTCCACCAACCGGGTTTCCCCTTGTTCGTCCCCTCCGCCTTTTTTTCGCCGTTGATGAGAACCTCGTATCCCACGTATTCGACGGCCTTCTTGGCGCCCTTGTCGGAGCCGGTGATACGCTTGATCGCCCCCGGGGAAACGTAAACGGAGCAGTAAATATCCTCATCCAAGGGCACGTTCACATGATCGACCGTCTTGGTGAGCAGGAGCATGGGTCCCGACTTCTCGGGGTTTTTCACCAGGACATACCACTTCACGGTGATTTTCTCACAGGTCTTCGAGGGCGGCTCGGGGCTGAGGGATATTCTCAGCTTGGTTTCGATCTCAAGCCAATCCTTCGGTTTCCATGATTTCTGTTTCCCGCCGGAAAACTCGGGCGACTGAAGATCCTCGAACTCCGGCTTATCCCCCAGCACCCTGGACGCCTGCCCGAAAGCGCTTTCCATGGAGACGGTGGAGATCACGGCGATGGCGGCGATGGCGAGGGATTTGCGTAGCGAAAAATTCATACGATGTGGGTTTAGAAAGAAACTAGGGAGTTGAGTTTCGGATTGGCCAGAGAAAATGACGGTTTCCTCTCAAAAAGTGAACGAAAGTAAATACCGCGACGGCTGGCGGCCCCACAAGCGATTGACGCGCCGCCCTCCGCCGCGCATCACTGCGCCATGACGCACGCGAAATTCCCACTCCATCAGGACCGGCCCGCAGTGGTTGGCAGCTTCGGCAGTCCGACCGATTTGCAGGAGTCGGCGGCGGCTTCCGTCCGGGAATCCTGCGATCTCGCGGAAATCCGGCTCGACCTGTTAATCGCCGGTTCCGCGAAAATCGACGCCTCGCTGTGGGAGCACCTGGCGGAAATCCCCCTGTTGTTCACGGCGCGGAGGATCGAGGAGGGCGGCGCGCTGGCCCTGGACGCCGCGGCGCGGATGAATTTGCTAGACGGCGTGCTGGATCAGGCGGCGTGGATCGACATCGAAGTGGCGAGCATTCCCGAAATGGGCGGACTGCTGGAAAAACTCGCGGAGCGGGCCGTCCCGTGGCTCGCCTCCTATCATGATTTCGACAAACTCCCCGATCCCGCCGAGCTGGAACGCGCGGCGCGACAAGCGAAGGCCGCCGGTGCGGCGGTCTTCAAAGCCGCCGCCCGCCTCGCCTCGCCGGCGGATCTGACACGGCTGGCGGAGTTCCAGCTTGCGGACCACGGACTGCCGGTCGCCACCATGGGCATGGGGCCGCTGGCTCCGGTTTCCCGCCTGTTATGCGCGCAATGCGGCAGCGTTTTCAACTACGGCTACCTCGGCGGCACCGCCACCGCTCCCGGCCAATGGGACGCCGCGCTGCTGAAAACGGCGGTCTCGCGGCTCGCGCCGTTCCGAACGCCGTCAGGCGGCCAATAAGGATGGGACTCCGGCCCCCGACAAAATCTAACCGATAACCTCCACCGGCGCGTCCGGCAGGGCCTTGAGGAAGGCCTGGCCGTAGCGTTTCGTTAGAATCCGGTTGTCGAGGATGCACACCAGCCCCTTGTCGCGCTCGGTGCGGATCAGCCGGCCCACGCCCTGGCGCATCTTGAGAATCGCCTCCGGCACCGAGTAGTCCATGAACGGATTTCCGCCCGCCGCCTCGATCGATTCCAACCGCGAAGCCGTCAGTGGATGATCCGGCACGGA
>CAYXZE010000018.1:0-8572 GCA_964469395.1 uncultured Luteolibacter sp. | reverse complement strand
AAAGCGCCTCGCCCGGCACGTCCACGCCGGTCCAGAAGCTGTCCGTGCCGAACAACACGCTGTGCACGTCGTTGCGGAACTCCTCGATCATCCGGTGACGCGGCATGCCGGCGCCCTGCAGGAAAACGCGCCAGCCCTGGGTGCGGAAAAAGTGTTCCAGCCGCTGCGCCGCGTCGCGCATCGTGCGGTAGCTGGTGAAAAGGACGAAGGCCCGGCCGTCGCTCTCCAGCACCGACTGGCGGATGCCCTCGGCTAACAGCTCGTCGTAGCGCGGCGTCCCCGGATCCGGCACGCTCTTGTAGATCCGGATTTTCATCTGCCGCTGGTAGTCGAACGGGCTGCCGATGCACAGCGCGCGCGCCATTTCCGCACCCACCCGGCCACGGAAATAACCGAGCTTGGGATCCCCCACCCCGAGCGTCGCACTGGTGAGCACGAGGCTTTTCCGGCCGTTGAAAAGCAGCGGTCGCAGCCGGTTCGCGACATTCACGGGCGCGGCATGGAGGCTGAACTGCTGCTCGTCGCGCCCGCTGCGCTCCACCCAATAGACGCTGTCCTCCGTCGCCTGATCGAGGAAAACGCCGATCGAGCCATGTGCCTCGCGCAAACGGCGGGACGCGTCCTGCAACTCCGCGCGGGTCGTTTCCGATTCCACGTCCGCCGCGAGATTGTCGATTTCCAGCCACAGGTTGCGTAATGGCGCGGCCAGCGTGTTAGGCACCACCTCGGTCTGGCGGATGCGGCATTCCTTGGAGAAATTCCCGAATTTCGCCACATCCCCCACCTGATGGAAAAACCGGTCCGCCGCGACCAGCGCCTCCTCCACCGCCATCATGGCCGAGGCCTTGCGGAAGGATTTCAGCAGCCCCTTGCGCGTCCGCGGATGATAGAGCCGCTGCAAGTCGAAGCGCAGGCCGGATTGGGAAACCCGCAGCCCGAGCTGGATCGCCGCGACCTGCTCGATGGTGTGCGCCTCATCAAGGATCGCGAAATCGCCGGGAAACAAAAAACCGCCGGGTTTCTTCGGGTCTTCCTCGCCGTCGTCGTCCGTCGTTTCGTCATCCGTATTGAGCAGGGCGAAAAACAGCGTGTGATTCACCACGATCAGCTTCGCGTCCGCCGCCGCTTTCCGCGCTTCCTGGAAAAAGCAGTTTCCGCGCGGCCCGCAATGACGTGCCGTGCAGAGGTGCGCCTCGCTGCACACTTGCAGCCAGACTTTCATCTGCGGCTGGAAATCCAGATCGCTCAATGTGCCGTCGCGGGTTTTTTCCGCCCATTTGCGGATCGACTCCAACTCGTCGTTTTCCGTGCCGGTGAAAAGATCTCCCGCCTGCTCAAGCGCCCGCCGCAGCCGCATGGGGCACAAATAATTCTGCCGCCCCTTCAAGAGCACCGCCGGGAGTTCCTCGCCGAGGATTTTCCGCACGATCGGGATGTCCTTGCGCACGAGCTGTTCCTGCAAATTGATGGTGTGCGTGGAAATGATGCCCTTGCGCCCGGTTTCGAGGGCGAACCGCGCGGCGGGTAACAGATAGGCCAGTGATTTCCCCACCCCGGTTCCCGCTTCCGCCACCAGTGGATTCGCGCCGATCAAGGCTTCCGCCACCGCCACCGCGAGTTCCTGCTGTTGCGGGCGGTATTCGAAATCGCGCGACTTCGCCAGCAGGCCCTTCCGTGAAAAGGCATCCCGCACGGCCTCGCTGAAGCCGGGGATCGGTTGGCCTTCGGTCATGGAAATCATTGCCCGGCCATCGCATCTGGCATTGGGCGTTCTGCCAAGCCGCAAGTTTTATTGGCACTGGACACCCCCGCCCCGCCGCCGCCAGTGTTTGCGCCACTCGGCCCGCTGCATGAATTTTTCCCGTTCCCATCTTTTCCGACTTCTTCTTCCGCTGGCACTGGCCGCCGTGGGCGCCGCGATGTGCGCCATGCTGCTGCCGGGAGAAACGGCGGCGGTGAAACAGCAACTCCTCGGTTTTCCCGACTCGGACGCGCTGGCGCACGGGGCGCGGCCGTGGGTGCTGGCCGGACTGTGTTTTCTGCCGGCGCTCGCCACATTCGTTTACGCGTTCGGCGGCACGCTGGACCGCTACATCGCCCGCGAATTCGCCGGGATCTTCGGCATCTGCCTCACCGCGCTGGTGACGATCTGGCTGCTGATGGACTTGAGCGACAAGATCGGGGATTTCCGGGAATCGAAAACCATGCTGCTCACCATCGGCACCTTTTACGCGACCCGCGCGCCGGCGGTGCTGCTGCTGCTGCTGCCATACAGCCTGCTGCTGGCGCTGCTTTACTCGTTAGGGAAACTTTCCACCAGCCGCGAGGTCATCGCCATGATCCAGGCCGGGCGCAGCGTGATCCGCATCACGCTGCCGCTGATCATCGCCGGGATATTTTTCAGCCTCATGAGCCTGGGACTGAACTACCACTGGGCTCCGACGGCGGAAGGCCGGGTGGATGAAATTCTGGACGAGGCCGGCGGCAAGCAAACCGCCGAGGCCGCCAACGTGCTGTATTGCAACCCCGGCGACCGGCGCCTGTGGGAGATCGGCGCGTTTCCGCGGGACTACCACAAGGGCGTGCCGCTGCTGAATGTGGAAGTCACCACCACGGCGGCGGACAAGACCCTGGTGAGCCGCCTTTCCGCCTCCCGCGCCACATGGGACCGCACCACGCGCCAGTGGACTTTCGGAAATGCGGTGGTCGCGAATTTCAAGCCGGACGAACCGCCGTTTTTTGAAACCCACAGCGAGCCGCTGGTCATCGCCGACTGGTCGGAAACCCCGTGGCAGCTCATCAAGCCGGGCTTGAGCGCGGAACATCTCGGCATCCCCGATCTCAACGGCTGGCTGCAGGAAAACTCGCGGCGGGCGCAGTTTGCCGATCCCGCGCCGTATCTCACGCAGTGGCATCACCGCTGGGCGCTGCCCTTCACCTGCATGGTCACGGTGCTGCTGGCCACCCCGCTGGCCGTCCATTTCTCGCGCCGCGGGGCCGGGGGCGGCACCTTCCTGGCCGTGGTCCTGTCCGCGCTGATGTTGTTTTTCACCAGCATCTCGCTGGCCTTCGGCGAGGCGGGGATGATCCGCCCGGCGCTGGCCGCGTGGCTACCGAACATTGCCTTCGCGCTGCTCGGTCTGTATCTCTTCCGCCGCCGGATCACCGGCAAACCAATCTACCTCGTGCTGCGAAAACTGCTGCCGAGCAACGACTGACCCTTTCATTTCCCACCTATGGCAATTGCAGAACCCTGGCACGTCCGTTCCCGCGGCCGCGAGTGCGCCGCCACCCAACGCGCTTTCATCGATGGCGAGGTCATCATCACCGCGCTTTTCCCCGATCCCGAATCCAGCGGCTACCTCCGCCGCGACTACTGCGCGGACGGCTGGAAAACCTATCAGGAATCCGGTGACAAACCCTTCTCCTTCTGGCGCACCACCTACACCGCCGTGCAAAGCCAGGAAGCCGCCGGTGCCGTGGAAAAACTCAGCGCCGAGGAAATCCTCCAGCGTCTGGTGGAAGAGGACGAGGACCACACCGAGAACGCCCGCTTCATCCTCGCCGTCATGCTGGAACGCCAGAAACTCCTGCGCGAAACCGACAGCCAGCGCACCCCCACCGGCATCCTCCGCGTTTACGAACACCGCAAAACCGGCGAGGTGTTCATCGTGAAAGACCCGGACATCCCGCTCAACCAGATCGAGGCCGTGCAAAACGAAGTGTTCATCCTGTTGGAAAATAACGGAAGGACACCGGCACCCGCCGAGGAACCGCAACCCGAAGCGGAAGGCACGCCGGAAATCGTGGCGGAAACGGAAACGGAAACGGAAACGGAAGCGGAAACGGAAGCAGATGCGGAAACAGAAACGGATGCGGAAAGCACCACAAATGCAGAAACCAGCGGGACGCGGGATCCGGCGTAATTGACCGCACCCCGCCTGCCTCAGCGCAGACTACCAGCAATGTTTTCCGCCAACCGCTCCAACAGGCGGGATTGCGCGGCGACGCTGGCATTGTAGCCATCCGACTCCAGAGGCTCGCGGCTGGTGAAGGTTCTGGATGCTTTCAAACGGCGGTCCGGCAGCGAGTAGGCGCGCCAACCGGCTTCGATGACGGCATACCCATCCGCCTCGCTGTGAAGCTGGCGGATGTCGAGCGTGACTTGATAGCGGACCTCGCTGTCGTTCTGCCACGGATAGGTGCGGACATTTCCGGTGTGGAGCAGGCGTCCGAGGTTCGCCGCGGTGACGCGGGCGACGGATGCGGAAAGCTCGCCGGCCCAGCGATGACTTTCGGCGACCGAGAGCTGGTTCGGCGCTTCCTGAATGACGAGATTCGGCCGGTCCAGATACTCCGCCAGCATGACCGGCCCCACGCCGATGCCGACACCGCCGCCCGACGGCACGGGACCGCTGGCGGTTAGAACGTAAAAGGATTTGGCGGGCTGCGAGCAACCGGCGACGAGGAGGACGGCCAGCAGAATGAGGAATCGATGCATGTCAGCGTTTGGCTTTGGGGGCTTTGGGAATCGGGTTGCCGGAGGAGTCGCGGCCGAAGAGCAGCGAATCGGGCTTTTCCTCGAGGGTCGTGGTCAGGGACTTCATGGCGCGCAGGGTGCCGCGGAGTTCATCGAGAGTGCGCAGCAAATCTCCTTGGATCGCGCCATCCGGACCCACGCTGGAAACGGATTTTTCCACGGCAGCCAGAGAATCGCGCAGATCGGCGGGAAGACGGGCGAATTCCGGGGAGTCCAGCGTCTTGCGGGCGGAGGCGGCGGTTTCCTTGATTTCCTTCAGGGTGCCGGAAGCCTCGTCGGCCGCAGTGGCGATTTTTGTCATCATGTCGTCCATCGGCAAGGCCTGGATCTTGTCGAGGATGGCGGTGAGCTTGCTTTCAAGCTGGGCCAAACCGGAGGAAATGGTGGGAATCGTGGCAAAATCGCCGACGCTGCCGATCGTGGCGGGCGGAGAATCCGGGTGATAGTCGAAATCCACATACAAGGCTCCCGTCAGCAAGCTGCCGGTTCTTAAAGCGGCTCGCAAACCGTGGCTGACGGCTTCCTTGAGAAATTCGCCATCGGGCTTGATGATTTTTTCGGTCGCTTCCGAACGCAGCAACGCGGGATCGATCTCCACCAGCACGGGAATGCGAGGGTCGTCGGCTTGCTTGAGATAGTCGAAGGAAATGTCAGCCACGCGGCCAATCGTGATCCCCCGGAATTCCACGGGAGCCTTCCTGACCAAGCCGCGGACGGACTGGTTGAAGAGCAGCACGAATTTCATCGTGGGATTGAAAGTGGACTTGTTCGCATCGTCCTCGTTGGCGAACAGCGTGAACATTTTCCCGTCCGTAATCGGTTTTCCCGGATCCAGGCCTTCAATCACACCGAAGGTCGCACCGCCGGAAACCATCGCCTGAAATGACGGCGTGCGGACTTTGAAACCATCCGCCCCGGCGCTGATGTCGATGCCGCTGGTGTTCCAGAAACGGGTGTTTTCCGTAACCAGGGAACTGTATTCCTCGCGGATAAAGGCATCGTAAGTGACCCGCTGGTGTTCGATGTCGAGCTTGCGGTTTTCAATTCTCCCCACCTCGAAGCCACGATAATAAATCGGAGACCCGGCGACCAGCGAGCCCGCTTCTTCCGCCGTCAGGACGATGCGCCGCCCCGGAATATCACGACTCGTCGCCGGCGGAGTTTCCAGGCCATCGAAGTGATTGACCACCTTCTCCGTTGACCGGCCGGGATCGAGCTCGATGTAGGAACCTGAAATCACGGTGGAGAGACCGGAAATATTGGAAGCGGAAAGGCGCGCGCGAACCACCCAGAAATTCGTCCCCTGCCTCAACAAAGCGCCGGAATCCGAGTCCAGTTCAAGCGTGATGACCACCGATTTCAGATCCTCCGCCAGCTTCACCTTCTTGACCATGCCCACGCGGACGGAGCGGCAGCGGACCTCCGTTTTTCCCGCCCCGATCCCGTCGGCGGTCTCGAAACGCACGTAGGCAACCGGCCCTTGGGAACTGACACTCCGGTAAATCATCCACGCGCCGAGCAACAGCGCGAGAACGGGAACGACCCAGACAATGTTCCAACGTTGCGCCGCGCGATATGCCGGAGTCGCGGCGGGCGGAGATGTTTTTTCCGTTTCGCTCAAAGGTCTGTTTTCTTAAGGGGTGAAAAATCGGTTCGGAGCATTTCGAGGCGGTCCCAGAGAAGTCGCGGCTCGAAGCTCATCGCCGCGAACATCGTAAGCACGACGACCCCGGCAAATGCAAGCGCGCCCGCCCCGACGGTGATGGTCATGTAATTGCCAAGCTGCACGAGCGCCACCAAAATCCCGACGACGAAAATATCGACCATCGACCAGCGGCCCAGCAATTCGGTGAACCAGTAGATTTTCCCCAGCATGCCCGGCGAGGGATGCACCTTGCCGGTGGCCGCCAGGCACAACCAGGAGAGCGCCACGATTTTCAACAGCGGAATGAGGATGGAGGCCGTGAAAATGACGATGGCGATGGGGTAGTCGCCCTTTCTCCAAAAAGTCATCAGCCCGCTGATAATGGTATTTTCCGTCACATCCCCGAGTTCCACCACGGTCATGATCGGCAGAAAATTCGCGGGAATATAAAAGACCGCCGCCGCCGCCATCAGGGCCACGGTTCGCTGGATGCTTTGGTGCTTCCGCAAATGCAAATGCGAGCCGCAGCGCGGGCAATTCCCGAGGGCTACCGGCGAAACCTTCCCGCAAGTATGGCAACCCGCCAGACCATGATCGGCGGCACGCGGCAGGAATTCGCTCATGACTTCGCCACCTCCAGCCGGTCCCACAATTCATTCCGATCAATTCCCGCCACTGCGGCGGCCATGCACAGCATCAACAGTCCGAACGCCCAGAAGCCCATGCCGAAATGCACGTCCGCCACCCGGTCGAGCTTGAGCAAACTGACCAGCACGCCTAACAAAAACACCTCGATCATGTTCCACGGCTCGGTTTTGTTCAGCCACTTGGCCACATGGACCGCCCCCGGCGCGACCCGCCCGAACATCAGCGGCCCGCAAACATAGAGCAGCCCCGTCGCCAGCAATAACGGGGCAATGATGGTGAACAACGCCAGCGCCGCGCCGAGAACGGGATACCCCTGGCCGAACAGCGCCGACGCCGCGGAAACGAGATTCAAGGTCGTCCGGATGCTCGCCGCATCCATGGTGAGAAAGGGAAATGCGTGCACCACCACCATCAGGATGAGCGCGGTCAAGGAAAACGCGGTGGCCCGGGCCAGCGAGGCCGGACGATTCTGATAGAGCACCGCCCCGCAGCATTGGCAGCGCGCCGCCACCCCTTCCGGCAACGGCTCCGCCACATGCAGCGTGTCGCAAAAATGACAAACCGAACGATGCGGCCCGCCCGGTGGCTTCGGCCACGGATTCAGCGCCCGCCTGGATCTGGAAAAACGCCTGATCATCGGAGAACCACCACCCGCTGCGCCAATCCCCCCAGACCCTCGACTCCGCATTCCACAAAATCCCCCGCCTGCAAATAACGGGGCGGACTCATTCCCATCGCCACCCCGCCGGGAGTGCCCGTCGCGATCACATCGCCCGGCAGCAACGTCATGAAGCGGCTCACATAGCCGATCAACTGCCTGACGGAAAACGACATGTCGCCGGTCCAGCTATTCTGCCTCAACTCTCCGTTCACCTTGCACCACAAGCGCAGCCCCTGCGGGTCCCTCACCTCATCCGGAGTCACCAGCCACGGCCCGATCGGCGCGAAGCTGTCGGCGCTTTTCCCCTTCGTCCACTGCCCGCCCATTTCCTTTTGAAAGGCGCGTTCGGAAAAATCACAAAACGTCGAGTAACCCGCCACATAATCCATCGCCTCAAGCTCCTCCACATAAGAGGCCGTGCGACCGATCACCACGGCGAGTTCCACCTCGTAATCCAGCTTCGTCGAGCCGCGCGGAATGATCACATCATCGGTCGGACCGCTCCAGGCGCTGGTGGCTTTCATGAAAATCGCCGGTTCCGAAGGAATCCCCCCGCCCAGCTCCTTGGCATGGTCGGGATAATTTTTCCCGATGCACACCAGCTTCGAAGGTCTCTCGATTGGCGGCCCGAGACGCACCAGCGGATCCACCTCCACCCCACCCGGACAACCATCCGCCACCCATTCCGCCAGGGACTCAAGACCGCCCATCGCGAAAAAACCCTCGTCGTAATCATTGAACTCGCCGCTGGCATCAATCCTCCGGCCATCCGCCAGAAGAATTCCCGGCTCCTCACGCCCTTCGTCACCGAACCGGATCAATTTCATGCGCAGGATGTAGCAAACCGAAAGGATTTGAGGAATCTGAATCTTGCGGAAGTCTCCTCCCCCAAGATGATGAAGTGAAAATCAGGGCAAAAAATAAGCGGCCCGGCTGATCATCCCCCTAGGAAAAACCCATTAACCCGGGAGGCATCTCAGTCGGACCGCCTTGTCTTGCGACGCGGAAGAATTACCACCCGATCCAAATTCCCGCAAGAACAAATTTGATAAATGTGAACTTTTTTTCAATTCGGGCC